>NZ_QUDI01000034.1:0-64309 GCF_003477465.1 Parabacteroides sp. AF48-14 | reverse complement strand
CCCTTCGTGTCAACAAATATGTCCTTCGTCGTTACCCGGGCAGTTCGCGAACTGCCCCTACGAAGCCTGCTCTTTTGATTCAAATATTCTTAAAACTGTTTCTGTGCCATTCAATAAAATAAAAAGCGGGTTGTCAAGGTAGTCTGTAAAGCGTTTAGCTAATTTATGAAATAGAGGACTGGGGGTATCTGTTTTTGATTATAGATAAAGATACTGATAATTCTTTCGTATCCAGTCTTAATTGCGTATATTTGTGAACATTTTGGCACGTCTAAGAATGAATACACAAATAAAATCTATTAATATCTAACATGGACAACTTGAAAAAAATCTCGTTAACCTTAGCGCTTTGCTGTGCCTCTTTTCATGGCATGGCGGATCAACAGCCGCTTGGGGGATTTAGTTATGGTTCGGTGGAAGCGCCGACCGGTAAAGAATGGGAGTCGCCTGAGAATCTGGCTCTGAACAAAGAACAGCCGCATGCTTATATTTTCCCTTTCCAGGATGTGGAGAATGCCCGTAAGGTGTTGCCTGAAAACAGTAAATTCTGGCAGTCGCTGGATGGTGACTGGAAATTCAATTGGGCGCCCGATCCCGATTCCCGTCCGAAAGATTTTTATAAAACAGAGTTCGATGCCTCCGGATGGGATAACATCCCGGTTCCTTCCAGCTGGAATATCTATGGTATTCAGAAAGACGGAAGCCAGAAATATGGTGTGCCTATCTATGTGAACCAGCCCGTTATCTTCCAACATAAAGTGGCGGTGGACGACTGGCGCGGCGGTGTGATGCGGACTCCTCCGACAAGCTGGACGACTTATAAACACCGGAATGAAGTCGGCTCTTACCGTCGTAACTTCGACATCCCGCAGGATTGGGATGGCCGTGAAGTCTTTATCAGCTTCGATGGCGTCGATTCTTTCTTTTATCTGTGGATTAACGGCCAGTATGTCGGTTTTTCCAAGAATTCCCGCAACGCGGCTAACTTTAATATAACTCCTTATCTTCGTAAAGGGGCAAATGTGGTGGCGGCAGAAGTCTATCGCAGTTCCGACGGCTCTTTCCTGGAAGCGCAGGATATGTTCCGTCTGCCGGGTATTTTCCGGACGGTGGCTCTCTATTCGGTTCCGAAGGTGCATGTGCGCGACCTGGTTGTAACACCTGATTTGGATGCTGCTTATACGGATGGTTCGTTAGCAATCTCTGCCGACGTGCGCAATCTGGATAAGAAGGCGGCAAAAGGATATAAGCTGGAATATACGCTGTATGCAAACAAACTGTATTCGGATGAGAATACAAAAGTCGACAATGTGATCGCTACGGCTATGCTCGATGCCGTAAACCCAGGCCAGACGCAATCAGCACAGGCTGTGTTAAACGTGAAGGCTCCCAATAAATGGTCGGCTGAATTTCCGTATCGTTATACGTTAGTGGCAGAATTGAAGAATGCCAAAGGAAAGACGGTGGAAACGGTTTCTACAATTGTCGGATTCCGCAAAGTAGAGATAAAAGATACGCCGGCAGAAAAAGATGAATTCGGCTTGGCAGGCCGTTACTATTATATAAATGGTAAGACTGTTAAGTTGAAAGGCGTCAACCGTCACGAATCGAATCCGGCGGTCGGACATGCTATTACCCGTGAGATGATGGAAAAAGAGGTGATGCTGATGAAGCGTGCCAATATCAACCATGTGCGTAACTCACACTATCCGGATGATCCGTATTGGTATTTCTTGTGTAATAAATATGGTATTTACCTGGAAGATGAGGCGAATATCGAGTCGCACGAATATTATTATGGTGCTGCTTCCCTGTCGCATCCGGTTGAATGGAAGAACGCTCATGTGGCACGCGTATTGGAAATGGTCCATGCCAATATCAACAATCCGGCTATCGTGATCTGGTCGTTGGGAAACGAGGCGGGCCCGGGTGATAACTTCGTTGCCGCTTATCAGGCATTGAAGGAGGTTGATAAATCACGTCCGGTCCAGTATGAACGTAATAATGACATTGTGGATATGGGTTCGAACCAATATCCGTCTATCGGGTGGACGCGTGGCGCAGTAAAAGGCGATTATGATATCAAATATCCGTTCCATATTTCCGAGTATGCCCATTCGATGGGAAATGCTTGCGGTAACCTGGTGGATTACTGGGAAGCGATCGAATCGACGAACTTCTTCTGTGGCGGTGCCATCTGGGATTGGGTGGACCAGTCTATGTACAACTACGATAAGAAGACCGGCAAACGTTATCTGGCTTATGGAGGTGATTTCGGTGATACGCCGAATGACGGGCAGTTTGTGATGAACGGCATCGTGTTTGGTGATCTGGAGCCGAAACCGCAGTATTACGAAGTGAAGAAAGTGTACCAGAATATAGAGGTGAAAGCCCTCGATGCACAGAAAGGCTCCTTTGAAGTCTTCAATAAATACTATTTTAAAGACCTTTCGGATTATGACGTAAAATGGTCGCTTTATGAAAACGGCAAGGAGGTTCAAGCCGGTTTGGTTAACGCCGGAACAATTGCCGCCCGTACCAGAGCGAAAATATCGATTCCTGTGCCTTTCGATAAACTCAAAAACAGTTCGGAGTATTTTGTAAAGGTACAGTTCCTGCTGAAAGAGAATATGCCTTGGGCTGAAAAAGGATTTGTGCAGGCAGAAGAACAGATGTTGTTGCAGGAGGCGACAGCACGTCCTTCTATAGCCGAAGTGACAGCTTCTGCCGGAAAAGTTAGTTTGAATGATTCGGACGCTTCGATTAAAACGATAGCAGGCGATGGCTTTGTCGCTAAGTTCGATATGGGAACGGGTACGATTTACAGTTTGGTGTATGGCGGTAAAACGATTATAGCCGACGGAAATGGACCGAAGCTCGATGCTTTGCGTGCTTTTACCAATAATGATAACTGGTTCTATTCGCAATGGTTCGAACAAGGTCTTCACAACCTGAAACATAAAGCAACGAACAGTACGATCCTGGAGAAAAAGGACGGTACGGTTGTCCTTGCTTTCACCGTTGAATCGCAGGCCCCGAATGGCGCAAAGATTAAAGGCGGGACAAGTTCCGGAAAGAACAGCATTGAAGAATTGACAGATTCTAAATTCGGAGAAAACGATTTCAAATTTGTAACCAATCAGATTTGGACCGTTTATCCGGATGGTTCTATCGAGTTGCAGTCCAGTATTACATCCAACCGTCCGAGTCTGGTTTTGCCGCGCTTGGGTTATGTAATGAAAATGCCGAAACAGTTTGCCGACTTTACTTATTACGGACGTGGACCGGTCGATAACTATGCCGATCGTAAGAGCGGGCAGTTTATCGAACAGCATAAAAATACGGTGGCAGGTGAGTTTGTAAACTTCCCGAAACCGCAGGATATGGGAAATCATGAAGATGTGCGCTGGTGTGCATTGACCAATCCTGCCGGAGAAGGTGCCGTGTTTGTAGCCACCGACCGTTTGTCTGCATCCGCTCTCCAGTATTCGGCTTTAGACCTGATTCTGGCACCGCATCCGTATCAATTGCCGGCAGCCGGAGATACGTATCTGCATCTGGATGCAGCTGTGACCGGATTGGGAGGAAACAGTTGTGGACAAGGCGGGCCGTTGGAACAGGACCGTGTTTTTGCCGGTCATCATAATATGGGCTTTATCATCCGTCCTGTCGGAAAAGATCTGACGGCAACGGCTAATGTCGCACCTGCCGGTGAAGTACCGTTGACAATCATGCGTAACCGTGCCGGAGCGGTAGAGCTTTCTTCTGCGCGTAAAGATGCCGTAATCTGCTATACGATCGATGGAAAAGGGAAAGCAAAAGAATATACGGAGCCGATTCCATTCCGTGATGGCGGCATGGTAAAAGCTTGGTTTAAGGATAATCCTGAAATCAATGCGACGGCTTCATTCAGCAAAATAGAAAGTATCCAGATAGAAGTAATTTATACGAGCAGCGAAGAGTCCGGTTATGGAGATGCCAAGAACCTGACGGATGGCGATCCGAATACGATCTGGCACACGATGTTTTCAGTAACGGTTGCCAAGTATCCGCATTGGGTGGATCTGGATGCCGGCGAAGAAAAGCTGATCAAAGGATTTGCATTCCTGCCCCGCCAGGATGGCGTTAACGGAAATATCAAAGATTACTCCATCAGTGTCAGCCAGGATGGTAAGAACTGGGGCGAACCGATACAAAAAGGCACTTTTGAAAATAACCTGAAAGAAAAGAAAGTGCTGTTTGATAAACCGGTAAAAGCCCGTTATATCCGTTTTACAGCCTTGAGCGAGCAGCGCGGACAGGATTTTGCTTCGGGTGCCGAGCTTGTGATTCTTGCTGATTGATTGATCTTTATATCATATATTGAAACAGGAAAGAGATTGTCCTCTTTCCTGTTTTTTTACTTTGTGCCTTCAAGATGTCTGTTTTCTCATCATTTTTATGTTTCTTTGCGGAAAAATTCAGACACGTGAATCTTATTATAGAACAAGGAAACACATCATCGAAGGTGGCTGTATACAACGGGAAGCGTATGGAAGCTTCTTTTGTGTTTAAGAAGTTCGACGTGGAAGTTATCTCTGGCATATTTAAGAAATATCCGTTGACAAAAGGAATATTCTCAACAGTGATAGACAAAGATGACGAGCTGGTCGCATACTTGGAAACGAATCTTCGGAATTTTGTGTTTTTGGATGAAACGGTGCCTCTTCCGATTACGGTGCAGTATAAAACTCCCAAAACATTGGGCCGGGACAGGCTGGCTGCCGCTGTCGGAGCCAATTACCTGCAACCTGGAAAGGATTTGCTGGTGATCGATGCCGGAACGGCTATTACATATGAACTGGTCGATGCTTCCGGTGCTTATCTGGGCGGGAATATTTCGCCCGGGATGACAACCCGGTTCAAGGCTCTGAACCAGTTTACAAAAAAATTGCCTTTGGTGGTCGAGCAGGAGGATATACCCCTGGTCGGAACGGATACGGAAACAGCGATTCAAGCTGGAGTAGTAAATGGTATAGTGTGCGAGATGGATGGGTATATCGAAAAGCTTCGGCTAAAATATCCTAACCTTTTGGTTTTTTTAACAGGAGGTCATTCGTTTTATTTTGAAAGACGGCTAAAAAACTCCATCTTTGCAGACATTAATTTAGTGTTGACAGGATTAAACAGAATCTTAGAGTATAATGTTGAAGATTAATAAGGTACTAATAACAAGCGTTCTTATATTCACACTGTTGCCTTTGATGGCGCAAAACAATACTAACTCGCCCTATACCCGTTTCGGATATGGTGATTTAGGAGAACGTTCGTTCGGCGCAGGCCGAGCCATGGGCGGTGTAGGTTACGGATTACGTTCGCCAAAACAGATCAATCCGATGAACCCGGCGTCATACAGTTGCATGGACTCCCTGACATTTCTCTTTGATTTTGGTATAGCCGGCCAATTGTCATGGTTTGATGACGGGAATGCCCGCCAGCATGACATAAACGGAAATGTAGAATACATCGCGATGCAATTCCCGATCCATCGGCGTGTAGCCTTGAGTGTCGGCTTATTGCCCTATTCCTATGTCGGATATAAATTCGGGGCTTTGCGTAACGATCAGGATGTAACGTTTACGGAAACTTATAACGGATCGGGCGGTTTGAGCGATTTGTATGGAGGTATTTCCGTGGATATCTGGAAAAAACGTTTGGCTGTCGGTGCCAATTTCGGCTTTTTGTTCGGGAATATTAAGCATTCGCAGTTAATCAATATGGCTGCGGAAGGTTCAGGCGCTTATAATACTTCCCGTAGCCAAGAGTTGAGAGTGCGTGATCTCCTGATGGATTTCGGAGTGCAATATACACATCCTTTCAGTAAAACGGAGAGTGTCACATTAGGGCTTGTCTTTTCTCCGAAAAGGAATCTGAATGCAGATTCTTATAATTATACGGAAACGCTGACTTCCGGAGGATATACGGATGAGGTCATTTCTTCCGATACGATTTCTAACAAAGAATTCGGGCTTCCGAACAAGTATGGAGTTGGCCTTTCATATGTGAAACAAAATAAATTAACGTTAGCGGCTGATTTTTCCTATGAAGATTGGGGAAAAATGCTTTACTTTGGTGAGAAAGGTAATTTTAAAGACCGTTACCGTATAGCTGTTGGTGGTGAGTTCATTCCGGATTATATGCGTAAATCATATTTCAGCCGGGTTCGCTATCGTGCAGGTTTTCATTATGGCAATTCATATTTGCGTATGAACCGGACTGAGGCTAATCCTTCCGGAGATGGTTATAATGAAATCGGAGCAAGTCTCGGTTTAGGATTACCGTTGATCGATAACCGTTCATTGATAAACATATCGTTTGAATATGTAAAAAAGAAACCGGAAGTACGGATGAATATGATTGATGAACAATACTTCCGTTTTACTGTGAACTATACGTTCAACGAAGCTTGGTTTATGAAGTTTAAGGTCGATTAATTAAATAGTTAACTTTAATAGAAATAAATATGAAGATCAAAGTATTATTATTAGCTCTCGGATGCTCGATGATGTCGTTCGGAGCTTATGCACAAAAAGGTGTGGATACTGGTACTCCGTTCGGGTCTGGTGAAGACAGCGTACGTTGTATTACCAATATCAGCTTGTTTACCCCTTACGCCAAAGCAGGGAATTTCAAGGATGCTTATGAATTCTGGCACCAGGCTTATACCGAATGTCCGGGAGCTCATAAGGATATTTACCTGTATGGTGTGAAAATCATGGACTGGAAAATCAATACAGAAACGGATCCGGCTAAGAAAGCTGCTCTTATCGATGAATTGATGAAAGTTTATGATACGCGTGTGAAATATTTCGGTAATGACCGGAAATATGGTAAAGACTGGATTGTTGCTCGTAAAGCGGCCGATTATATTCGCTTGAAGGGTGATGATGCCGATCCTAAAGTGTACTATGCTTGGTTAGGTGATGTTATCAATGAGTTTGGTGAAAATACCGAAGCAATGGGTGTTTCCCTGTATATGATGGCTTCCCACCGTCAGTTGCTGGCTGATCCGAACTTCAAGGAAACTTACCTGGAAGATTATCTGAAGTGTTCTAAGATCATTGCTACTCAGTTAGCTGCTGCTCAGGCTGCAAATAATGAGAAGGAAGTGAAGAACCTGACTACTTACAAATCTGCTATCGACGGCGGTTTTGCCGGTAGTGGCGCTGCTGATTGTGAGACTTTGCAGGGTATGTATGCTCCTAAGGTAGAAGCTGCCAAGGGTAATCTGGAAGCCCTGAAAGAAATCGTTTCTATGTTGAGACGTGTTCGTTGCCAGGAAATCGAAGCATTCTATACGGCTGCTGCCTATGCTTATGAATTGGAACCGAGTGCAGATGCAGCTCTGGGTATTGCAAAACAAGCTGTAAAAGCAAAAGATTACGATAAGGCAATCAAGTATTTTGAAGAAGCAGCCAACATGGAAACAGATGCTGTTTCAAAAGCTGAAGATTACTACCTGATCGGTGTACTTTTGTTCGAACAGAACAACTTGGCAAAAGCAAGACAGTATTGCCAGAAAGCTATCGAAACAAACCCGGATTACGGAGCACCGTATATCATGATCGGTAACATGTATGCTAAATCTGCCAAGTCTATTTATCCGAATGACCCGGTATTGGCAAAAGTTGTATATTATGCAGCTATTGACAAATTTGAAAAGGCAAGACAGGTGGATCAGAACGTAGCAGAAGACGCTGCAAAATTGGCTAATACGTATCGTGCTCATCTTCCTTCTACGGAAGAAGTATTCATGCACCCGGATCTGGAAAAAGGTAAAACATTCAGAATTGGCGGCTGGATCGGTGAGACTGTAACAATCCGATAAGTATGAATTGGAACCGTTTTCTTTGTAAAACGAATAATCAAGGCATAACAACTATCTTTACGGTAGTTGTTATGCTTCTTTTATTTACTGCCTCTTGCGGGAGTGATAATAAAGAGGTCGTGGTGGTAGCCTTCGACCCGGAGACAACCTATACCTTGAAGACTACGGACTACTCAACCTTAATTTCAGATTCGGGGATTACGCGTTATCGTGTGAATGCTAAAGAAATGTTGAGCTTCGATAAGGCGAAAGAACCGTTTTTGTATTTCCCGGAAGGTTTTTATGTGGAAAAATTCGATACCTTGTTCAATACGGTAGCAAGTGTCAAAGCTGATACGGTCTATAATTATAAGAAAAAAGAACTGTGGAAACTGATCGGAAACGTGAAAATAGAAAGTGTGGAAGGAAAGAAGTTTGAGACTTCCCTGCTCTTTTTTGATCAGAAAGAAGAAAAAGTCTATTCCGATAAGTATATACGGATAGAAGAAGAGGATAAGATAATAACAGGTATCGGGTTCGAATCTAATCAGGATATGACTCGTTATAAGATATTTAATTCACAGGGTGTTTTCCCGGTAAATGAGTCGGCTGTCGCCGATTCAACGAATACTGAGGCTTCGGTAGATTCCGTTGCCGTTAATGCTATCCCGACGGTACAGCCTGTGACCTCTGATACAAACTAAATGGGAGCATTGACATACATATTAATATCACTGGCTTTTTCGGCTTTTTTCTCAGGAATGGAGATTGCTTTTATCTCTTCGAATAAGCTGCGCTTTGAACTCGACAAGAAGGAAAAAAGCCTGACGAGCAAAATTCTGGAAATCTTTTACCGGAATCCGCATCAGTTTATTTCGACGATGCTGGTCGGAAACAACATCGCATTGGTTGTTTACGGCCTGCAGATGGCTATTGTCTTGGAGCCGTTTATCGCCCGTGTGGTCAATAACGAGGCGCTGATCGTGTTGATTCAGTCTATCATTTCCACCCTTCTGATTTTGTTTACGGGTGAATTTATTCCGAAAACGATATTTAAGCTGAATCCGAATTTTTCACTTACCCTGTTTTCGGTACCTTTATTGATCATTTATATCGTATTATATCCGATTTCCAAGTTCTCGTCTTTACTTTCCTTTTTGATTCTGAAGATTGTCGGGGTAAAGAACGTGACCGATTCGACACAGCGGACTTTGGGAAAGGTGGACCTCGATTACTTCATTCAACAGAGTATAGAGGATGCGCCGCAGAATTCGGATATGGATACGGAAGTCAAGATATTTCAGAATGCACTTGACTTCTCGAACGTGCGTCTGCGCGATTGTATTGTTCCCCGGACAGAGATTGTAGCGTGCGACAAGACGGTAACAATAGAGGAGCTACGTTCCCGTTTTATTGAAACCGGACTTTCCAAGATACTCGTATATAATGAGAATATAGACGATATTATCGGATACATCCATTCGTCGGAGATGTTTAAGAATCCGGAGGATTGGACGCAGAGCATCCGGAGTGTCTCGATCGTGCCGGAAACGATGGCTGCCAATAAGCTGATGAAAGTCCTGATGCAGGATAAGAAGAGTCTGGCTGTCGTGGTGGATGAATTCGGAGGAACCTCCGGTATTGTGACCTTGGAAGACCTGGTGGAGGAAATTTTCGGGGAAATTGAAGACGAACATGATATAAAATCCTATGTGGCAAGGAAGGTCGGAGATGACGAATACCTGCTGTCCGGCCGTATGGAGATCGACACTTTGAACGAGAAGTTCGATTTGGAGTTGCTGGAATCGGATGATTATGTCACGATCGCCGGTTTCATTCTGCACTTCTATCAGAAATTCCCGAAGCTGAATGAAACGGTAGTAATTGATAAGTATTCTTTTAAAATCATAAAAGTTACAGCGACGAAAATCGAGTTAGTTCGTATGAAAGTAACGAGTTAATTAAAAAAAGAGCATAAAAAGATGCAGCAATCTCTTTTTTTCGTATCTTCGTGCCCTTAAAATGTGGAATAATAAACTTTAAAAATAGATAAAGATAAATGGCTACGCTGGAAAAAATCAGAAGCAAAGCAGGACTGTTAGTACTCGTTGTGGGTTTAGCATTGTTCGCTTTTATCATCGGTGACTTTTTGAACTCCGGTTCTACTTATTTCAGACAATCTCAGGAGAAGGTTGCGGAAGTAGACGGAGAAGTTATTAAAATTCAGGATTATCAGAATCGTGTAGACGAGATGACTGAAATGTACAAGATGCAGTCAGGTTCGGCCAGTCTGCCCGAAGAATATCAGACTCAGATCCGTCAGTCTGTATTCGATGGTATGGTACAGGAGATCGTATTGGATAATGCGACTTCCAAATTAGGCTTGACTGTCAGCCCGGAAGAACTGTTCGATATGGTTCAGGGTGAAAACATTTCTCCGATGATCCAACAGATGCAGATGTTTGTGAATCCTCAGACAGGCGCATTCGATAAAACTGCATTACTGAACTTTTTGAAGACTATCGACGATGATAACATCGCCAACTATCCTGCCGACCAGCAGGCACAGTTGTTGCAGGCCCGCCAGTTCTGGATGTTCTGGGAAAAGAATATCAAACGTCAGCGTCTGGAACAGAAATATACGACGCTGTTAAGCAAGGCTGTTTCTGCTAATAAGCTGGATGCAAAAGACGCTTTCGACGGTTCTGCCGTAAGTTCGGATATCGTTTATGCAATGCAGTCTTACGCTACGATTCCTGATTCTACTGTTCAGGTAAGCAAGAGCGAAATTGAAAAGCTGTACAACCAACGCAAAGAGTTGTTCAAACAAAAAGAAGGTAAAGTAATCAAATATATCGCTGTCGATATCCGTCCGAGCAAGGAAGACTATGATAAGGCGAGTGCAGAGATCGAATCATTGAAGAGTGAATTGGCCTCTACGGATCGGGTAGCTGACTTGGTTACTGAAAATTCTGAAATACCTTATCTGGATGCTTTCTTCGCAGAAAACGCATTGGATGCTGAAATGAAACAGTTTGTCAAGACTGCAAATGTCGGTGATGTATATGGCCCGGTATTTGAAAATGATAAATACAGAATGTTCAAGCTGGTTGACAAAACAGTTGCTCCCGACTCTGTAAAAGTAAGCCATATCATGTTGGCCAATACAGGTGATGAAGCTGCAATTAAGGCTAAAGCCGACAGCTTGCTGAACGTATTGAAGAAAGGCGGCGATTTTGCTGAACTGGCAAAAGAGTTCTCTGCTGACCAGGCTGCTGAAAAGGGTGGCGAATTAGGTTGGTTCACGGAAGCAACAGCTTTAAGAGGCGTAAACGAAGATTTCAAGAAAGCAGTCTTCTCTACTCCGGTTAATGATTATTCAATCGTAAAATCACTGTATGGAACACATATTGTCAAGGTTACTGAAAAGACAGCCAATGTCGATAAATATAAAGTAGCCGATATCGATATGACTGTATCTCCGAGCACAAAGACTTATGGTAATATCTATAACGAGCTGAACCAGTTCATCTCTAAAAATCACGATATGAATAAGCTGGATGACGCTGCAAAAGAAGCCGGTTATAACCTGCTCTCAAATGTAACGGTTACAGCTAACGACCAGCTTCTGGGTTCTATCAAGAACTCCCGTCCGGTTGTCCGTTGGGCTTTCCAGAACAAGAAAGGCGACATCTCTGAAATCTTCGAATGTGATGATAAGTTTGTGATTGCAGCTATTCAGGGAACATTGCCGGAAGGTTATCGTTCTGTTGAATCGGTTACTCCGATGTTGAAGTCTGAATTGGTAGCCCAGAAGAAAGGCGAAAAGATTTCTCAGGATCTGGCTGCAAAGAATCTGACTTCTGTCGATGCTTATGCACAGGCGATGAATTCTTCTGTGGATTCTGTTAAGTTTGTTAGCTTTGCAACACGCCGTATCGCCGGTATCGGTGTCGAACCGAAACTGAATGCTATGGTTTCACTGGCTCAGGAAGGCCAGTTGAGCGCTCCGGTTGCAGGCAACAACGGTGTATATGTATTCAAAGTGTACGGACAAAACAAAGACGCTAAGGATTATGACGAAGCAGCCGAAGTCAAAACATTGGATGCTTCCAATGCTTACCGTTTCGGTTTCCAGGCTATCCAGTCATTGGTTAACAAGGCAGATGTCGAAGACAACCGTATCCGTTTCTATTAATCGTAAACAATAGCGGCAGTTTGCTGCCGGACTATCATAGGAAACCGCCAGTCGTATCCCGATTGGCGGTTTTTTATATCTTTGCGCCAAAGAAACAGATGAAGGATCATGAGTGAGAAAAGACGTTTATTGGGAATGACCCTGGAAGAGTTGAAAGAGGTGGCTGCCGAAGTCGGACTTCCGGGTTATGCAGCAAAGCAAATGGCAGATTGGCTGTATAAAAAGAAAGTGGCCTCCATCGCTGCCATGACAAACATTGCGGCAGCCAAACGCGCTTTGCTGGAAGAAAATTTTGAAGTAGGGGCTGTGCCTCCTTCCGACCTGATGAAATCGGTGGACGGGACAATCAAATATCTCTATCCGGCCGGCCGGGCAATTTTGTAGAGTCGGTCTATATTCCGACAGACGACAGGGCTACTCTGTGTGTCTCTTCACAGGTGGGCTGCAAAATGAACTGCCTTTTTTGTATGACGGGCAAGCAAGGTTTTACCAAGAATCTGACGGCTAACGAAATCCTGAACCAGATACAATCCCTTCCGGAAACAGATGAATTGACCAATATCGTTTTTATGGGGATGGGAGAGCCGCTGGACAATGTGGACGAACTGTTCAAAGTGCTGGAGATTCTGACTGCATCGTACGGATATGCCTGGAGTCCGAAACGGATCACCGTCTCTACGATCGGAGTGGCCAAAGGACTTAAACGCTTTCTCGAAGAGAGCGAATGCCACTTGGCAGTCAGCCTTCATTCTCCATATCCGGCAGAACGCCTTTCCCTGATGCCGGTCGAAAAGGCTTTCCCGGCACGCGATATAATCGAGACGATCAAACAATACGACTTCACCCACCAGCGCCGCGTGTCATTCGAATACATTGTTTTTAAAAATTTGAACGATGATCTTCAACATGCAAAGGCTCTGATTTGTTTATTAAACAAAGTTCCCTGTAGAGTCAACCTGATTCGTTTCCATGCAATCCCTGACGTTCCGTTGGAGAGCTCGGATCTGGGTAGGATGGAAGCATTCCGGGATACCTTGAATGCCGCCGGCGTAGTCTGTACGATCCGGTCGTCGCGTGGGGAAGATATATTTGCAGCATGCGGAATGCTTTCTACGGCTAAGAAACAACAAAAAGGGTAGAAAAGGCCTCTGTTGAGGGAAAAAGGAACTATATTTGTATAACAAAAAAATAAACGGGTATGAAAACACATTCTTTATTAATCAGTTTTTTAATGCTTCTTGTACTGATGGGGGCATGTAGTTCGGGCCCGATAGTAAGAAACGCTACCGGTTTCGCCTATGAAGTGGTGGTAACAATGAATAAAGCCGACTGGGACGCTCCTGCCGGGAAGGCTATCAAGGCCGAACTGACTTCCGATATACCGGGACTGCCTCAGGCAGAGCCTGCTTTTAAGATTACATATGTAACTCCGGATCAGTTTAACGGTCTGTTGACATATGTGCGTAATATCTTGATCGTCAAGATAGACAAGACTCAGTACACGAAAGTCTCGTTAAGCTACGAGAATAACCGTTGGGCAAAGGGACAGGTCGTTATGGTGTTGACAGCCCCCGATGACGAAGCGATTCTTGAATATGTCAAGGCCCATCCGCGTAATATCGTAGATTTTTTCACCAAATGTGAAAGAAACCGTACGATCGGGCAATTGGAAAAAGAACATAGTGTCGTAGTGGCAAATCATGTCAAGGACCGCTTTAACGTAATACTGAATGCCCCGGGCAATATGACTTATTTCCGTGATACGACCGACTTTTTCTGGGCGTCCAATAATGCCAATACAGGGCGTACGGATATTGTCGTATATGATTTCCCATATGAGGATGCCGACACATTCACTGCCGATTACCTGATCGCCAAACGGGATTCGGTCATGAAGGCGAATATGCCGGGAACCTTCCCCGGTTCCTATATGGCTACGGATACGGCTTGGGTGACATACACCCCGACTACGATAAACGGTAAATATTGCGGTGTGCTGCGCGGATTGTGGCATATGAAAGGCGATATGATGGGCGGTCCGTTCGTCAGCCATGCCCGCCTGGATGAAAAGAATAACCGGGTAGTGGTCGTCGAAGGATTCGTATTCGCACCTGAAACGGATAAACGAAACTTTATCCGCCGTATTGAATCGGCTTTGTACACATTGCGCCTGCCGGGCGAGTTTGAAGAAACGGCGATAGAGAAACCGGATGTCCCAGAAGAGAAGTAACAAACATACATAATAAATGGAAGAACGATTGATTAAAGTGGGTATTACTCACGGAGATATAAACGGTATCGGATACGAAGTGATACTGAAAACTTTGTCCGATACCCGTATAGCCGAACTTTGTACGCCGGTCATTTACGGTTCGTCGAAGATCGCCGCTTATCACCGGAAGGCTTTGGAACTGCCCGCTGTGAATTTGAGTATCATTGCACAGGCTGAAGATGCCGGAATAAACCGGGTGAACATTATCAACTGCGTGGATGACGAGACAAAGGTTGAATTGTGTCAGTCTACATCTGTTGCCGGAGAAGCCGCTTATATGGCTTTGGAGGCCGCTGTAACCGACTTGAAACGCGGTGTTGTGGATGTCCTGGTGACGGCTCCTATCAACAAGCACAACATACAGAATGAACAATTTCATTTCCCCGGTCATACGGAATATCTGGAACAGTGTTTCGGCGGTTTAGGAAAGAAAGCTTTGATGATTCTGATGAAAGACAGTCTCCGGGTTGCGTTGGTGACGGGGCATATCCCCTTGGCACAGGTCGCATCGAAGATATCTGTCGAAGACATTGTTTCGAAATTGCGTATCTTTAATCAGTCGCTGAAACAGGACTTCGGGATCATACGTCCCCGCATAGCTGTTCTTGCCCTGAATCCGCATGCCGGTGATGCCGGACTGCTCGGAAAGGAAGAGGAAGAAATCATTATTCCCGCTATCCAGGAGGCCGAAAAGAGAGGTGTGATGTCTTTTGGACCCTATGCCGCCGACGGCTTTTTCGGTTCGCAGATGTATGAGAAGTTCGACGGTGTCCTGGCTATGTACCATGACCAGGGATTGGCTCCGTTTAAGACGTTGGCAATGGACGACGGCGTTAACTATACAGCCGGCCTGTCGATCGTACGTACGTCCCCGGCTCACGGCACGGCCTACGATATTGCCGGCCGGAATATAGCTTCCGAAGAATCTTTCCGCCAGGCTTTATATGCAGCCCTGGATATTTATCGCAACCGTATGAACTACCGGGAAGCAACCGCCAACCCCTTACGCAAACAATATTTCGATAAGGGAGGCGACAACGAAAAACTCGACTTGACGAAAGAAGAAGAGGTCTAAGGTCTGAGACCTGATGTATGATGAAGAGCTGTGTCAAAAGTAAGTTCTAACGCTATAAATGGAACTTTTGAGACAGCTTTTTTTGTGAGATTTGAATTGGCTTATTGTAAAACGCTCACCCGATAATCATTGGGGATAAACACAAGGATGAGGCAGGTTATACGGATCAGTTTAAGCCTGTCAAATAATGAATCAATAACGGGTAAACATCGGTCTTCTATTGCATGTTACAGCTGTATTTTTTGCATGTCACAACTGTCTTCTTTCTATGTTACAGTTGGATTTCTTTTGTTTCACGGCTGTAACATGAATAGCGGGTTGGTATGGAGGGAGCGCACATTCCGCATCGTTCATTCTATCTGCCGGGTTATTCATTCCTTTACGGCACTATAACCCCATGAAGTACTGCAATACCATTTCGCGGTCGATCTTGACGAGTCAGGACCTTCCCGCTTGCTTATACAGATACAGTTGTAAGAAAAAGTGAACCTGTAAATAATGAATTTATTTATCCCCAATGATTATCGGGTGAGCCAAACTATTAGTTCAGCTTTCCCAATAAATTGAATATAAAAGCGTTCTTGCAAATGCCAAAAGAGGCGTACCGGAATCCGATACGCCTCTTTGTTATATGGTTCAGTTTAACCTGACTTATTCTTTTGTCTCTTCTGCCGGAGTTTCTTCTGCAGCCGGTTCTTCCGGGGTGAAGTCGGTGATGCCGGCACCGATCAGGATGTTATACCAGGAGATCAGTTTCTTGATGTCGCTCGGATAAACGCGTTCGCGGTCGAAGGTCGGAAGAACTTCTGCGAAATAGGCACGCAGTTCGTCCGGTTTAGCGGAGGTGGGGATAGAGGCTTTCTCTCCGTTTTCCTTATTCTTGACACTGGTCAGCACTTCATGCAAAGGCACTTCCGCGTCATCGGTGTAAATCGCGATGTCTCCTAATGAGATTACTTTATCTTTTGCGTATGCAGGAACTCTTTTCTTGTCTGCTAACGACTCAACAATCAGCATGTTTTTCCCATGGGAAACCAATTTAAACAATCCCGGTTTACCCGAGATAGACAAAATCGTCTTCAACATAATACTTCGTTTTTCTAAATAGTGTTTAACTTTCGTGCTGCAAATGTAGTATAACTGACGGGAATATCCGGCAGTTTTGAGCATATTTTCTTGTTTCTAATGATTATTCACTATCGGGAACGCAGTTTTTCCAGAAAGGCGGTCACCTGTGGGAGTAATGCCTGCTTGCCGTCGTTGAAGATTACATAGTCTGATTTCTCTTTTTTCACCTCGTCCGGTAATTGGCTGCCGATACGGCGTATGACCTCTTCACGCGACGCGGCATCGCGTTCCAGCACCCGCCGGATGCGCACTTCCATCGGGGCGTACACCATCAGGCTTACGTCTACGGCCCGGTTGAAGCCTGATTCGAAAAGGATGGCCGACTCGATCGCACATAGCGGTGTGTTTTGCTTATCTGCCCAGGCTTGGAAATGGCGGTTTACCTCCGGATGGATAATGGCGTTTACCTCTTTCAGCCGTTCGGGATTGCCGAATATATGGGATGCAAGTTGCTTTTTATCCAGTCCTTCAGCGGTATAAAGTGTTTCGCCGAACAGGGCGGTCAGCTTTTCGCGGATGACAGGGGATGTCTCTGTCAACTGCTTGCTCTCCGTATCGGCAATGTAAACCGGTACACCGGACAATTCCAGCAGTGAAGCGATAACCGATTTTCCGCTTCCTATCCCTCCTGTGATTCCGATCTTAATCATTTGATTTGGTCTGTTCCAGTATAAATTCGATCCGGTCGGGGGCAATCGTGGCAATGTCCACTCCTGCCGGTTTTTTATTTAGCTTGAGAGGCAGGGTGCCGGAGACGTTTTGTTCCAGGTCCGCAAAGGAGATACGTATCTCGAAATCATCGGCCGAGACATTCTTGAAACGGGAAAGAGGCACACTGCAGCTTACCTTTACGACAGACGGGAATGTTCGTAGCGTGTAATGGGGAGGCAAGTCGGTACAGATAACCGGGATTTCCAGTGTCTTTTCTGTATATTCCTCTATTGGAACAGTCACGGATACACTTGCCGGATCGAATGTCGTACCGTCTATTTTTTGTAGCTGGACGTTACGTGTAATGGTCTTATTTCCTTTCTTGATTTCGGTAAAGACCGTTTTGACTTCTTTCAAAGTATCCAGCACGACGTCACTGGCATAGACACTGATGTTATGGGGCGTAATGGTAATATCGCCGGATATTTTGAAGCCCGCGTTCGTCCGGATCGTTCCGTTGAATACGACCGGTATCTCCTTTTTGATACGTTTGCTGTAAGCCACCTCGATCTGTTGAGGTTCGAAACTGACCAGTGAAGTGGTGGCGATCAGTTGTTTCTTTATGTCACTCTCGATGCTTTTCCGGTTGATGACCAGTTTTCCGGTCTTTTCCGGTTGATCTTTCATGTTCGCTTCGATCGGGGCAAACGACCGTCCGAAGGAGTAGTTCAGCAACACACTCCCCTTATCTTTCACCTTTACGGTAATGGCTTCAGGCGGCGTTTCCGTAAAAGAGATGTCAGGCGGTACATTCTTGTATTTGACCGGAATGTTGATGTCTATTTCATACTCTTGTTGCAAGCTCTGGAGTAGCCAGAAACCTAATGCAAGCAGTACAAAAAAGAAAAAGATCAAGGCTTCTTTCCACTTCTGTCGGTGAAGAAAAGCCTTAATCTCTATCCGGATAGACTTGAATGTTTGATTTATTTGTCCAAGTCGTGACATAGGTCCCGTTGTTTATTTTTGCTGTGCGTCTTCTGCAGATGCAAAAACAGAAGTTTTGTCTACACGGATGCGTACACCATCAGAAATTTCAATCAACATATATGTGTCACCGATTTCTTTAATCTTTCCGTAGATACCTCCGGCTGTGATCACTTTGTCTCCCGCTTTCAATGCTTCGCGGGCTTTCTGAATTTCTTTTTGTTTCTTTTGCTGCGGACGGATCATGAAGAAATAGAAGATCGCAACAATGACAACCATCATCAAAATACCAGACCACTGCTGACCTCCAGCAGCTGCCTGGAGTAAAATAGTAAGTAAGCTCATATAACTATAAACATTAATAAGTTAATATCAATTCGATACTGTCACAAATGTAAGGATAATAATTAATCTTTGAGCAATAACTTTTCTTTTTTTAACTCGCTGACTACAGAATCCAGAATGCCGTTGATAAACGTGCCGCTTTTGGGTGTGCTGTAGTATTTTGCGGTGTCGATATACTCGTTCAGTGTCACATTGATGGGGATCGACGGGAATGTCATGATTTCGGCCAGTGCGACCTGCATGATAATGAGGTCCATATTGGCGATACGTTCGGTTTCCCAGTTCTTCATGTGCCTGTTGATGCGTTCGCGGTATTGGCTGCCGTTCATCAGTGATTGGCGGAACAGTTTGATGGCGAACGACTGGTCTTCGAGATCCTTGAACATCGGCAACAGTTTTTGTTTGCTTCCGGCCTTTTCATCGAATTGCTTGATCGTTTTCAGCGTGAATGTTTCGATGATGGAGATATCGTCATTCCAGTAGATGCTTTTGTCTTGCAGGTAATCGTCGATGGTTTCGTTGCCGCAGATCAGTTTCTTGAACACGGTACGCCAGAACTCCTTGTCTGTTTCGTATGAATCGTTCTCGTTGTTCAGATATTCGCTGTACTGTTCGGATGAAAGGATCAGATCGAGCACCATCCGGATGAAGTCTTCGTCGTTATCCCATGAGATACCTTGTTCGGCCACATACTTCTGCAAGGCTTCGTTTTCTGCGATCTGAGCCGCGAAACGATTGTCTACCAGACGGGTGTTCGGATTCAGTTCCGCATCTGTCGGCATGTATTTGTTCTTACGGACGTCCAGGATGCGTTTTTGCAGATTAGTTACAGCGACAATTAGAAGAAGGAAATAATGATATAAGTCATAAGACTTTCTAAGACTGAAAAGCAATTCGTTTTCCGCTACTTTGAGGTCGTTGTTTCCATTTTGATAGTAAGAATATACTATCTGTAAAACTTTAATGCGGATTAAAATTCTGTTGATCATCGTTTGAAGGAACTACTTGTTATAAATTAGGCTGCAAAGTTAGTCATTCTTTTGATAAAAGCTCTTTGCTTCGCTTAATTTTATGCGCATTCGCGATTATTTTGTAAGAACTTGATTTTTTATGTGCATTTTGATGCGTTAAAATAGTTGTTGTTTAAAAAAAAAATGCACATATTTGAAGCAAGTTATGATAAATGGGTGGGTGTTTAACGAATGTTTGCTATAATGGAAGACTCGGTGAAGAAAATGCAGGTTGAAGGTGGTGACAAAGAGATTTTATACTCTAAAACCATTAAAGCAGGAAAAAGAATCTATTATCTGGATGTAAAGAAGAATCTGAAAGACGATTTATTCCTGGCTGTGACGGAAAGTAAGAAGGTGCAGCCGAAGGTCGGTACTCAGGTCTCTTTTGAAAAACATAAGATTTTCCTGTACAAAGAGGACTTTGATAAGTTCATGGATGGAATGAATGATGTAATCAATTACATTAAACAATGCAGGGCGGGAGGAAGCCCGGTAGAAGTGTCGGATAACGACCAGCTGGCTGATGAGTCAGATGAAATAAAGCTGGATATCGATTTCTGACGGAATTGGGGAAAATGGAGTAAAATAATAACGGGCTGTTCCGGAAGGAAACAGCCCGTTATCTTTATAGGCCCTGTAAAAGGAAGCCTATTTTGTTGCGGTTATGCTTCCGGATGGATTGCTTCAGTAGGACAAGCATCTGCGCAAGTTCCACAATCAGTACACATTTCAGGGTCGATATGATATTTATCACCTTCTGAAATTGCTCCTACCGGACATTCGTCAATACAAGTACCGCAAGCGATACAATCGTCACTAATTACGTAAGCCATTTTTTTAAACGTTTAATTGATAACTATTAGTTCGTGCAAAAATAGAGCTTTCTTTGTATTAAAAAAAGATCTGCCCCTTTATTTTGTCGAAATAAATGCATTTTTGCAATAAGTCGGGTTCTTTCCCGTTATAATTCAAAATTACGAAAAGAATTGAGACGTCTACTATTTATTATATGTGTATTTTTTCTGGCTGTTACCACTGTGATGGGGCAGAAAGAAAAGGTAAAGAACCAGCCCTATGCGGATTTGAAGTGGTTCCATTTGGGTTTTCATGTGGGTATTCATGCACAGGATTTGATATTGACCAATACCGGTGTTGCCACGGATGGTGAAACCTGGTATGCCGAGATTCCGAGCTATTCGCCCGGATTCAGTGTCGGTGTGATCGGAGATATGTACCTGAATCCTTATTTCAGCCTGCGCTTTACGCCGACAATCCATTTTGGCGATAAGAAATTTGTGTTTCGTCGTCCGGAGATGGAAGGAGTAGAGGGGACAGAAGATAATCCGGTGATAAGCCAGTATTCCACATCTGTCCGTTCCAATTACCTGACTTTCCCGTTGGATGTGAAATATAGCGCTTTTCGTGTGAATAACTACCGGCCTTATCTGATTGGCGGTATCTACGGCGCGTTCGACCTGGGGCGTAAAAAAGGAAATCCGATCCTGTTGAAGGGAACGGACTTTGGTGTTGAGTTCGGTATCGGATGTGATATTTATCTTCCGTTCTTTAAATTATGTCCCGAGCTTAAATTCAGCTTCGGACTTGTCGATCTGTTGGAAAAAGACAGAGGCGATCTGACGGACCCGGAATTGATCAAATATCCGAATTCCCTTTCCAAGGCAACATCCCGGATGGTGACGTTGACCTTCAATTTCGAATAAAGAGTTCGATATAGATGTAGCAGGCCGGAACAGCCAGCATGACACTGTCGAAACGGTCCAGCATCCCGCCGTGACCCGGCAATACGTTTCCGGAATCTTTCACACTGAGCGTACGTTTCAGCAACGATTCGATCAAGTCTCCCCAAGTCCCGAATATAACGACTGTCGCAGCCAGCCCGAGCCAGTTATACCGACTGATTTCCGGTGCATACCAAGCAAAAACCTGTGAAGAAGCCAATACGAGGATTAACCCGCCGAAGAAACCTTCCCACGATTTTTTAGGAGAGATGCGTTCAAACAATTTTCTTTTTCCGATCAGGGAACCGACCAGATAAGCTCCGGTGTCGTCCAGCCAGACAAAAATAAAAATGGCCATGATGAAAAGCGGCGTATAGCTCATGACGCCGGGTGTCCCGGGTTCCGCTCCGATGAAGTTCAACATGGAAAAAGATCCGGCACAATATACTTGCGCAAACAGTGTAAATGCCCAGTTGTTGATCGGGTTCGGCGCTTTATAATAAAGTTCCGCAATCATCGTCAGCATGATGAAAAGCAGGTAAGGAAGAAATATTTTTCCGTCCGCCAGCCCGTTCGCATAGACGAAAGTCGCTATGAACAGATAGACGCCGCCCACTACGTTCATCGTCCGTTGCAGGTCCGCATTTTCATAATGTTTGACCAGCCCACCGAATTCCCAAAGGGTTAATCCTGTTATGACACAAAAGAGAATGAGGAAGAAAATAGGATGGACGCAAATGGCACTGACCAGTACCACTACGAATATTATGCCGGTTAACGCTCGTATAATCAGATTTCTCAAGGCAGTAGTGTTTTGTTTATTGATTTATTATCGGTACAAATATAAGGAATAAATTAATTCCATGCCCATGAAACCGGAAATGGATGCCCATGAAACCGAAGACAGATGGGCATGGAATTATTTGTTAGTTTGCTTCTGCTATATTTGCTTCTTTTGCTTCCTCTTTTTTGCCATTGGCTTTTTCCTGTAGTTCGAGGATTTCTTCCGAACGGGAAACCCAGGCGCGTTTACCGAAGATATGTTCGACGTCTTCCGTATAAATAACTTCGCGTTCCAACAATACCTGTGCCAGCTGATTGTGTCCTTCGGCATATGCCTTCAGGATACTTTTGGCCCGTTCGTACTGTTCGTTGACGATCTTCTGTACTTCGAGGTCGATCAGACGTGCCGTCTCTTCGCTATATGGCTTGGTGAAGCCCCAGTCCTGGCCGCTCGAATCGTAGTAATTCAGGTTCGGCAGCCGTTCGCTCATACCGAAATAAACAACCATTGCGTAGGCCTGCTTGGTCACACGTTCCAGGTCATTGGAAGCACCGGTCGATATTTTTCCTAAGAAAAGTTCTTCGGCGGCACGTCCTCCCAAGGTAGCACACATTTCGTCCAACAACTGCTCGCGGGTTGTGATCTGGCGCTCTTCCGGCAAGTACCAGGCGGCGCCTAATGCTTTGCCGCGAGGAACAATCGTCACTTTCACCAGCGGATTGGCATGTTCTAACAACCAGCTCAATGTCGCATGCCCTGCTTCGTGGTTGGCGATACATTGACGTTCGTCGGCTGTCGTTATTTTGGTTCGCTTTTCCAGACCACCGACGATGCGGTCCACCGCATTCATAAAGTCGTCCTTCTGAACAAACTTTTTACCGCTACGGGCGGCAATCAAAGCGGCTTCATTACATACGTTGGCTATATCCGCACCTGAAAAACCAGGTGTCTGGCGTGCCAAAAACTCAGCATCTACGCTTTCGTCTATTTTGATCGGACGCAGATGTACGCCGAATATTTCTTTACGTTCGTTCAAGTCCGGCAATTCCACATGTATCTGGCGGTCGAAACGTCCGGCGCGTAATAACGCCTTGTCCAGAATATCGGCACGGTTGGTTGCAGCCAGGATGATCACACCGCTGTTGGAACCGAAACCGTCCATTTCCGTCAGCAACTGGTTCAATGTGTTCTCGCGCTCGTCGTTACTGTTCATGTTCGCATTCTTACCGCGGGCACGGCCTACGGCATCGATTTCGTCGATAAAAACGATACAGGGAGCTTTCTCTTTGGCTTGGCGGAACAGGTCGCGTACGCGGGAAGCGCCCACGCCGACGAACATTTCCACAAAGTCGGAACCTGACAACGAGAAGAACGGAACGTTTGCTTCTCCAGCTACGGCTTTAGCCAATAGTGTTTTACCCGTTCCCGGAGGACCCACGAGCAATGCGCCTTTAGGAATCTTACCTCCTAATTCCGTGTATTTTTCAGGGTTTTTGAGGAAGGAAACAATCTCTTCCACCTCCTGTTTGGCTTCGGCCAGGCCGGCAACATCTTTGAATGTCACTTTCCCGTCGTTATCCTTGTCGAATAGTTGCGCTTTTGCTTTTCCAACACTGAATACACCGCCGGGACCGCCGCTCGTTCCTCCCGACATACGCCTCATCAGGAAGATCCAGACAACGATGATCAGCAGGATCGGACCGAACGAAACAAGGAAATTCCAGATCGCATCGTCTCCTTCTTCAAAGCTGACTTGTGTATTGATATGGTTATCAGCGACAGCCTTGTCGTAGAAATCCGAAAATTTGTCAGCCGATGGTATTTTGACATACACTTTCGGGTTGGTGCCCAATGCTGCGCTGTCTCTTTTAAAAACCAGACCTTTCTGGCCGTTCTTAACTGTCGCTTCAACTAAATTCTTTTTATTGTAGACGACCATCCGGTCAAATACGTTCTCTTGAGCCAGCTTTTGAAATTCTGTCCAGCCTAATTCCTTAGAAGCCGAAGAATCGTTTGTAAGATATAAAGCGATAAGCATCATAAAGATAAGTCCGTACATCCAATAGAGATTGAATTTGAACATCTTTTGCTTATTGTTCTTCGGTGCTTTGTTAAACATGTCGTTTTTATTTTCCATATATGATTATCTCTATGCTATGTGAGACCGGTGATTAATCGAGATCGGCAATTTGAGTCAATTTGGCATCCGACCAAAGGTTCTCCAAATTATAAAACTCGCGTAGTTCCGGTAGAAATATATGTACAAGAACCGTGCCATAATCCATCCCGATCCATTCGGCCCGCTGTGAACCATCTATCGAAAGCGGTTTTTCACCTGCCTCGCGACGGGCAAAATCCCAAACTGAATCAGATAATGCGGAAACCTGGGTAGGAGTGTTCCCTTCGCAGATCACCATATGTTGGCAAATTGCGCCGGATAATCGGGTTAAGTCTACGGTTACAATATTTTTGCCTTTCTTTTCCTGTAGGCCTTCTACAATCGTTTTAACTAATGCTTCTGTTTGATCCATCTATTTTTTATTAGTAATATTCAAGGACGCAAATATACTTCTTAAATTTATTATGTCGGTGATTTCCTCCTATTAATATATGTATATACTTGCAAAATCAAAACAAGCAGGCAAAGAAAAAAGTTTATGAATGAAAAAATATTGTCGCAACGTTTGTTTATTTTGAAAAAGTATGTACTTTTGCACTCGCTAACAAGGGAGTTAGTTATTTCAAATTGTTCAATGGTGTAATGGCAGCACAACAGATTCTGGTCCTGTTAGTCCAGGTTCGAGTCCTGGTTGAACAACAAAAAAAGTCCGTCATTCGTTTGAGTGACGGACTTTTTTTATCGGGTTATTTATATCTTACCCATTTGATCATTTCTTTGATACTCGGCTTTTTACCATACATCAGGATTCCTACACGGTAGATTTTGGCAGAGAACCAAACGATGAATATCGCCGTTGCGAACAACAAGGCAAATGAAACAACCAGTTCCCATACCGGAATGTCGAACGGCAGGCGGACCATCATCACGATAGGAGAGGTGAACGGAATCATCGAACACCAGAAAGCCAACGGACCGTCCGGATTATTCATACTGTAGATGCCGGCATACAAGCTGAACGCCATCAAAAGCATAATCGGTGTCATGAACTGCTGCGTGTCTTCCTGCTGTTCCAGGGCGCTGCCGATAGCGGCAAACAGAGCTGCATACAGCAAATATCCTCCGATGAAGTAGAGAACGAAGCAAATACCGATCACACCGAAGTTGATGGAATTGAGGATTTCCTGTATCTGAATACTTATGTCGGAAGAACCGGCAGCCATGTCTCCTACACCTTGTGCGGCCATTTGCGCCGTCATGACATCCTCAGGCGAAGCGCTGCCACCGAAGAAGAAGAGGCTTCCGGATATCAGAACGCTTGTCAGGATGCCCCACAGGAATACTTGTGTCAGCCCGACGAAACCGATACCGATGATTTTACCCATCATCAGGTCGTATGGTTTGACGGACGAGATCATGACTTCTATGATACGGTTCGTCTTTTCTTCCATCACGCCCTGCATCACCATCGAACCATACATAATAATGAACATATAGATGATAAATGTCAGGATCATGCCTAAGATTGAAGCGACTTCGGCAGAGGTGCTTTTCTCGCCCCCGTCTTCATCCCATTTGATCGTCTTGATATTGAAGTTGATCTTGCTGTCTTCGATGATCTGTTTCAGGTTGTCGATGTTGTATGAAGCCAGTTTTTCGTCTTTCAGATATTCGGACAAGGTCTTGTCGATCGTATTCTTCAACCCCATCGGGATTTGCTTCTTGGAGTAGAGCGTGGCGGCAGCCGGGTTTTGCAACAAATCGTCCGTGATATTCAGAAAGGCGAATATTTCCTTGTCCGGATTTTTACGATATTCTTCCAGGCTGGAACCTTTTTCGGTTATAAAGGTATATTCTTCCGTGTTTTTGAACAGAGGCGCATATTTGCCGGTTGCGTCGATGATGGCTACCTGTTTGGCCTCATCCCCTTTGATGGTAGAGAGCCACAACGGGACGAACACCAGGGCGGCAAACAGGAACGGCGTCAGGAAAGTCAGCAGCAGGAATGATTTTTTGCTGACACGACGAAGGTATTCTCTTTTGATAATAAGTCCTATCTTATTCATGCTTGCGTAGTATTTGTACCGGAAACGGTGTTAATAAATATGTCGTTCATCGAAGGAATCTCTTCCGTGAAGGAAATAATCTCGGTCTGTCCGGCCAATGCGGAAAGAAGGGCGGAGTTGGATATCTCCGGTTCTTTATGGATGCGCACTTCACTTGTTCCGGCGAGGTCCTTTTCCGTCAGCAGGCTGAACATTTCCGGTATTTCCTGCAATCTTCCCGATTCGGTATGGAAACGGACGGTGAAATTGTTGGTGCGGAAACGGCTTTTCACTTCTGTCACATTGCCTGAAAGAACCACCTGCGAGCGGTTGATCAGGGCGATATTGTCGCATATCTCTTCAACGGACGACATGTTGTGTGTGGAAAAGATGATCGTGTGTCCGGCATCTTTCAGCTCCAGTATCTCTTTTTTCAGCAATTCGGCATTCACCGGGTCGAAGCCGCTGAACGGTTCGTCGAATATGAGCAGCTTAGGCTCATGGATGATGGTGATGATAAACTGCACCTTTTGTTGCATCCCTTTGGATAGCTCTTCCAGTTTCTTGTTCCACCAAGGCATGATGTCGAATTTCTCAAACCAGTGTGTCAGCCGCGTACGTGCTTCCTGGTAGGAGAGTCCTTTGAGCTGTGCCAGATAGATGGCCTGTTCACCGACTTTCATTTTCTTGTAAAGGCCGCGTTCTTCCGGCAGATAGCCGATCTGGTAGATGTCTTCCGGCTGCGACTCGCGTCCGTTGAAGCGGACAAGGCCGCTGTCGGGGGCGGTGATGCGGTTGATGATGCGGATCAGTGTGGTCTTCCCGGCGCCGTTCGGCCCTAACAACCCGAAGACTTTCCCTTCGGGGACCTGGATGCTGACCTTGTTAAGGGCGAGATGGTTGGCGTATTGCTTTACCACGTCTTCCGTTTCTAAAAAGTTCATAGGCATTACATTTTTAATATGATTCTTTCTCCCAATTCTTTACTTAATACATTTTTTATCTCGTTCAGGCGGGTGAGCTTTTTCATCAGCTCAAATACCTGGTCCATGTCCCCTTTCGTTTGCGTCTCTTTGATCTGTGCCTGTACTTCCTTGATCTGGCTGAGGATGTAAGCATCCTTGAAGCCGTAGAGTTCGCGTAGCACTAACGAATCGAGTTTCTCCTCTTCCGTTTCCAGTTCCCTGTATTTGGTGTGATACTTGCTGAGCTGATACTTTTCACTGATCAGGTTGGCGGCAAGGCGGCTCACATTCGGATCCGGATGGGCCAGGAAATAACGGTGCGCCACGAACCCTTCCGACTGGCAACGGTCGGCTGCTTCATCCATCATGCCTTTGAAAAGAGGCGTATAGAAGGTGAGGTCGTCGCGCTCCAACTCCGAACGGATATATTCGGCAACACGGATAATCACCTCTTCATTTGTCTCTTCGTCCGTGTACTGGAACAGGATGCGTTCGCCATAGCGTACGATATACCGCAGTAAGGCAACTTCATACACTTCATAGGGCGAGCGCTTCGGCTGCACCGGTATGTTTACCGATGCAGCGGCGGGCGGTGGCGGTGGAGGCGGCATGTTGTTATCCGTCCCACCCAACTCGTATTCTTCCGGCGGTGGCGGCGGGATCGTATCGTCGGGCGGGAGGAAACTTTCCGGTTCCTGTCCTGACGGTATTTCTTCCGGATACGGCTGATATCCGGGAATATCCGGATATTCGGGTATGTTGCTGACCGGAGGCGCCGGATTGAATGAAGACGGCTGGTTTGCCTGCCTTTCCTCCTTGTTAAGGCGGATCTTGTTTACTTCGTTCAATAGGAGCATCTCGTCTATCTCCATCATGGCACTGCATTCCCGGATATAGAGGGAGCGGGCGATGTTGTCGGGGAGGATGGCAACCGTTTTGATAATGTCGGCGATCAGCGACGAACGTTTGATCGGGTCTGTCCCGGCATCGTCTAAAAGCAGCCGGGTTTTGAAGCGGATGAAATCCGTTTCGTTCTGTTTGATAAACTCGGCAAACTGGGTTGCATTATGTTTGCGGGCAAACGAATCCGGGTCTTCGCCATCCGGCAGGAGCACCACTTTTACGTTCATCCCGTCTTCCAACAGCAGGTCGATACCGCGCAAGGCGGCCTTGATACCGGCTGCATCGCCGTCATAGAGGACTGTAATATTGCTGGTAAAACGGTGGATCAGGCGGATTTGCCCCTGTGTCAAGGCTGTCCCCGACGAGGCAACGACATTTTCCACGCCTGCCTGGTGCATGGAGATCACATCCGTATAACCTTCCACCAGGAAACAGCGGTCGGCCTTGACGATGGCCTGTTTGGCAAAATAGATGCCGTAGAGTTCGTTACTCTTATGGTAAATCTCGCTTTCGGGCGAGTTGACATATTTGGCGGTCTTTTCGTCTTTCTTCAGGACACGTCCGCCGAAAGCAACCACTTTGCCGCTTAGCGTATGGACCGGAAATATGACACGTCCGCGAAACCGGTCGTTCACACCGCCGTTGTCATAGGCAATCACCAAACCCGTTTTTTCGAGAAATTCCTTTTTGTAACCGCTTTTAGTCGCCGCTTTATAGAGGGCGTCCCGTTGGTCGAGGCTGTAGCCTAACTGGAATTTGCGGATGGTGTCTTCCCGGAAACCGCGTTCGGCAAAGTAACGCAGGCCGGCAGCCTTCCCTTCCTGGTGTTCGTACAGCTGGGTGGTGAAATATTTCTGCGCCCAACTGTTGACGATCAGCATACTCTCACGATCGCTGCGCACCTGTTTTTCGCGTTCCGACAGCTCCCGTTCCTGTATCTCGATGTTATATTTCTTGGCAAGATAGCGTAGCGCATCAAAATAAGTCAGCTGTTCATGCTTCATGATGAAGTGAACAGCCGTACCGCCTTCGCCGCAGGCAAAGCATTTACAGATGTTCTTTGCCGGCGACACATAGAAAGAGGGCGACTTGTCACTATGGAACGGACATAATCCTACATAGTTTATCCCTCGTTTCCGGAGTGTAACAAATTCAGAGACAACATCCACAATGTTTGCTGCATCCAATATCCGGTCTATGGTAGGTTGATCTATCATTTAGTTCCTTCCTTCATTTAGACGGCAAATATAATCAATAAATATTCTTTATGTTCTATTCGATCTCCATCTCATCCAGCAGATATCCTGCCCCGGCATATTTATCCATGATGAAAAGGACGTAGCGGATGTCGACGATGATGCTGCGCTGATAGTCGGGGAGATATTGGATATCGCCGCCGACACCTTCCCAGTTGCGGTCGAAGTTAATGCCGATCAGTTCGCCGTTGGCGTTCATCACGGGGCTGCCCGAGTTGCCGCCGGTCGAATGGGTGGTTGCACTGAAGGCAACAGGCATTTTACCGTTGGGAGCTTTATAGCGTCCGAAATCTTTTGCCGCATATAATTCTTTCAAACGTGCCGGAA
Organism: Parabacteroides sp. AF48-14; assembly: GCF_003477465.1. Lineage (NCBI taxonomy): Bacteria > Pseudomonadati > Bacteroidota > Bacteroidia > Bacteroidales > Tannerellaceae > Parabacteroides > Parabacteroides sp. AF48-14. Next base: position 34,659 of record NZ_QUDI01000034.1, on the reverse strand, counting down.
CGACAAACTCCCAATTGGTGGAATCCTCTTTTTCCATTACGCCGTCGAGTGTTGTCTGGTATCCGTAGTAGTCACAGTCGCGCGGGCTGTAGCCTTTTACCTGTCCGTAGGTGAGGCGCAGGGTGAAGTTGGCATCCGGGAAATTGGCGCGGTCGCCGTACATCGCCAGCAGACCTTTCACATAGGAGCGGTGAGCCATCGCATAACCGTCTTCGAACTCTTTCAGAGAGTCTTTCAGACTAACTTCTTCTGCGCGGACGGATTTGGCGAAAAGGATCATCGGATCGTTTTCCAAAGCCTTGACAGACGGACGGGCAAGGAATTTGTTGAAGTTATCTTCACTGCCGAAAATGGATTTCTCGAACAGGTAGTCGACAAAGCTGTCGGTGTCACCCTTGAACTTCTTGTCTATTTGTTCGAAATAGGCCGGCTGCGCTTTCGGTGCAACCTGGCGGCGGTATTCTTTCAGCATGACTTTGGCTATTTTCCGGTCTACATCGGCGGAATAGTTGTCGTTGGCAAATCCGTGATAGGCACGTTCCAACAGGCGAAGCTGTTCGTCTTTTGCCTTTTTGTCTTTCCCCTTCAAGGCTTCTATGACAGCATCCGTTTTAGTCGGTACATTGGTGAACTCGATGCCGCGTATGATCGCTTCATCCAGCATCCAGCTCCGGAAACGCAGGTCTTTACGGTCCGAGACGATCTGTTCGAGTGCCATCAGGCGTCGGGATAGTTCGGCTCGCACATCTTGTTGGACCAGGCGATCAGCTTGTCCTGTTCCTCTTTTTTAACCTGTTCGAAGTTCCGTTTTTTGATGGCCCAATTACTGCCGATAGCGTTCTTGTAAGCATTGGTGGAGCCGGCGTATTTGCTGGCATACTGGATGCGCACAGCCGGGTCTTTCAGCATTTCTTCGAGCATCACCTTCTGGCGCAGGTCGCGGATGTTGATGCGCACCGTGTTGTCGATGTCGCGGCGTTCCGCCACTTCCCAAGACGTATAATATTTATTGGTCCGGCCGGGGAAACCCATCATCATGGCATAGTCGTCTTCCTGTACGCCTTTCAGTGAAATCTTGAACCAGCGTTTCGGACGGAGCGGCACGTTCTTGTCCGAGTAAGGCGCCGGATTTCCGTTTGCATCGGCATAGACGCGGAATACGGAGAAGTCGCCCGTGTGGCGCGGCCACATCCAGTTGTCGGTATCTGCCCCGAATTTTCCGATGGATGAAGGAGGAGCGCCGACCAGGCGGATGTCGGAATAGATCTTCTTCGTGAACATGAAATATTGGTTACCTCCGTAGAACGCTTTGATCTCGACCTCCGTTCCGGGGTTGTCCTGCAGGAATTTTTCTCCGGCTTTAGCCTTTGCCAGGCCGTTCAGGAACTTAGGGGAGAGGAAGTCCATGCTGTTGGGATCGGTGTTCTTCTCCAGTTCCTTCTTCACATAGTCGGTGACATCTTCGATCTTGTCGATGAAAGTAACCGTGATGCCGGGATTCGGCAGTTCCTCTTCGCGCGACATGGCCCAGAAACCATCCGTCAGATAATCGTGTTCCAGTGTGCTGTGACGTTGGATGCAGCCATATCCGCAATGATGGTTGGTCAGGAGCAAGCCCTCCGGTGAAACGATTTCACCCGTACAGCCGCCTCCGAATATCACGACGGCGTCCTTTAGAGAAGCCGAGTCGGGGCTGTATATATCATAATCCTGTAATTTAAGTCCCAGTGCCTGCATTTCCGGGAACTTCTGTCCTTTCAGTAATGGCAATAGCCACATCCCTTCGTCAGCCATAGCCGGCAGTGACAGAATTACTGCCGCCAGGGAGATGATGAGTCTTTTCATGATTTGTGTTCTATAATTCATAATTCAACATTCTTATTCTTTCCATTCTGTAAACGGATGCTTGGTCAGCATCGAATTGTAATATCGCCGGTCACCGCTGACTTCCTGCCCTAACCACTCCGGCTGTTCGAACGCTTCTTCTTCGGAATCCAGTTCGATCTCGGCCAGGACCAGCCCTTCGTTGTCACCGTGAAAGACATCGACTTCCCATGTATGCCGTCCGGCGGGGATCAGGTTGCGCACCTTGTCGATCACACCGGGTTCGCACAGTTTCAACAACTCTTCGGCATCCGCTAACGGAATCTTTTGTTCAAATTCGTAACGGCTCAATCCCTTTTCATCCGAAGCCCCTTTGATCGTGAGGAATCCTTCTTCTCCCCGGATGCGTACGCGAACAGTCCGCCCCGGCTGTGAACAGATGTATCCCTGGACGATACGTTGCGAACCTGTTATCTGCCCGCTGAAATCCCCCTTTACCAAAAACTTCCGTTCAATCTCCGTCGCCATACATTTGGAATATTAACTTTCAACTTTCAATTCTCAACTTTCAACTACTTAATGGTTACCATCGTAGCCCCGAATCCATATTCACGGAAAGAAGCATCCTGATAATAGTGCTGTTTGTATCTTGTTTTCAGTTCTTTTTCAATCGCTTTACGCAATACGCCGTCGCCTTTACCGTGTATGAAGACAATCTTTTGTCCTTTGTTGCCCGCGTATTGGGCGAGTATTTCATGGAATTTCTCCAACTGATAGTTCAGCATGTCCGCATTGCTAAGTCCGTTGGTGTTATCCAACAATTCGGTGATATGAAGATCCACTTCCAGGACGTTACTGTCGGATACTTTCTTTTTGACGATCGTCTGTGGGGCATGGCGGTCTTCACGCACTTTCTGCAACATGGCTTCCTTCAACTCGGTCGCAGAGACCAGCAGCTCTTTTTCGGGAACATCCTGGCGTACGATCGGGTAAACCATCGCATCTTCGTCAAAGAAATCGTTTTCCATGAAACAGTGTTGCTTGTAGAATTTGACCGTGTCCAGATGAAGTTCTACGGAAATTGTGTTTTTCAACGAATAGGGCTTGCCCTTTTTGAAGGCGATTAGCTGTACACAGATACGTTCCAGGCTGTTGAGATCGTCCTTGCCGAATTCTTCCAGGAAAATCTGTGTGTTTGGTTCCACGATGCCATTGTAACGGCTGATCCAGCTATTGTTTTGCCGGTTCATATAGTTGAAGAACAGATAATAATTGCTGTCGTTGATGAAATAGGTCTCATAACCGCTGTCCTGCATCACCTTAGTGGGCTCTATCGGAAGATAAGCCAAATAGACGTTGAGGCGTTCTCCTTCCGGGGTTTCCGTCACCTTCTCTTCTTCGGGTTGTGGCTGCGGCTTTTTGGGTTGCGGGGCCGGCGCTTGCGTCGGCTGGGTCGGAGGGAGCGGGGAACGGCGTGAGCTGTGCACCTGTACTTCCCGGTCGCTAACAACGACACATTCACGGATCAGTGCCGGCACTTCAAACCCGTCTTCATCCTCCACCAAAACCTGATCTTTCCCTTTGAAACGACTCACGACACCTCCGCCGGTGCTGTTCAGGAAACGCACTTTGTCTCCGATCTTTATATCACTCATAATACAATATACTTTTAATTTTCTGTACAAAAGTAGTAAAATAGGTCCGATACTTCTTAGGTTTAAGTAATAAATCATCATTTCCTTGCTTTCGACTTCACTGAGGCTGTGGATTATCTGAGCGACCTGATGGATCTGGTTCGCTTGGACAATGAGCTGGGATGCTTACAGTCATAGTAGATAATATCTGTCCCTTTTTCCTGTCATTTTTTTTTTGATAGGAAAAGTTTGCGTAAGTTTGCGGTTTCAAAAGAATATAAGTAGTATGTTTAAGGATAAAACAATTGTATATACATCTGGAACATTCGACATGTTCCATTACAACCATCTCCGGATGATAAATTATGCCCGCAGTATTGCGGATATATTGATCGTAGGTGTAAGCACGGATGAATTGGTGTCTTCTTATAAAGCGAAACCGATTATCCCTTTTACCGAACGCCTGCAGATTATCGAAGCATTGAAAACTCCGGATATTGTGATTCCGCAACATACACTGGACCATTCTGAAATAGTGAAAAAGCTGAATATCGATGCTTTTGTCGTGGGAGATGACTGGTACGGTAAATACGACTATTTGAAAGACCTGGGTGTACAGGTGTTTTACTTCCCTTACGGCACAGGCGTTTCTTCTTCGAACCTGAAGAAAACGATTCACGATTCTTATGAAGCGAATTTGAAGTCTCAGCGTCAGTCCAAGCCTGAATCCGTCAAAGGTTTCGGTGAAAAAGAGTGAGGGTTGCAGATGGGACAGTTATATTGATAACAGGGGGGACAAAAGGAATCGGTAAAGCGGTTGCCTCTTGCCTGGCAAAAGCCGGGCATAATCTGCTCCTTACCTATGCTTCGGATGAAAGCGAGGCTATCCGTGCCGTAAACGGATTGCAGCAGCAGTTCGGCGTGGAGGTCGATTCGCTTCAAGCTGATATTTCCGATAAAAATACGATTGACAAGATAGAACAATACCTGGATGACCGCGACATACGGTTGGAAGCGGTTGTTTTTAATGCCGGTCTGACTTGCCGGGATCCGTTTGAGGAGCTGGATATGGCAGAGTGGGAGCGGGTATTTTTTGCCAATGTGCATTTCCCGGTTTTCCTGTTGCAGCGGATTGTCCGTCGCATCGGCAAAGGGGGAAGCATTGTCTTCACCGGTTCGCTGATGGGGATTCAGCCCCATTCGGTTTCATTGGCCTATGGTGTGACGAAGAGCGCCGTGCATTCTCTGGTGAAAAATATGGTGAAATTCCTCGTGCCGTATGAACTGCGTGTGAACGCTGTGGCACCCGGTTTCGTCGATACCGAATGGCAGAAGACAAAGCCTGCGAGATACGCCGTAACATCGAAAATAAGGTTTCGTTGGGGCGTTTCTGCGATCCGGAGGAGTTGGCGGAGGTATATAAGATGTTAATAGAAAATAGTTATTTTAATGGCGAAGTGGTCGTTGTAGACGGCGGTTATTCGTATAAATAAAAGATAAATGAGCGATTTGGATAAGGAATACGAGGCTTCGTTGAAGTCGATAGAAACAGAAAATAAGATTGACCGGATTTTTTATCGTCCTATCGGTTTCCGTATTGCCCGTATGCTGAAAGGTACAGGTATTACTCCTAATATGGTGACTGTGGTGTCCATCTTTGTGGGGGCGGCAGTCGGTTTCTTTTTCTATCATGACGATTTGATTTATAACATATGCGGCATCCTGTTGCTGGTGCTTGCGAATATCCTGGATTGCGTGGACGGGCAGTTGGCCCGGTTGACCGGTATCAAATCGGCTATCGGCCGTATCCTGGATGGCTTTGCCGGAGATATCTGGTTTGCTTGTATATACGTAGCTTTTGCGCTCCGCCTGTCTCACGATTACGGGACGGACTGGTTCTTTGCCTTAGCGGTCCTTTCAGGTCTGTCGCATCTGGTGCAGGCTAATATCACGGACTATTACAAGACACTTCATTTGTATTTCATCAGTAAGGATAAAGGTGCGGAGTTCCAGACATTGGAACAGGTGCGTGCCCGCCATAAGGAGATGAAATACGGTATAAACAAATTCTTTTATTTCCTGTATCGTGGCTATACGCTTTTACAGGTGAAAGCTACCCCTTCCTTGCAAGGGATGCTCCGCAGCCTGCATGCCCGCTACGGTGATAATATACCGGAGGATATCCGCGTCAGGTTTCGCAAGCAGAGCAAGGAACTGATGCGTATGATCGACCTGCTGACCTTCAACGGGCGTACGATCGTGATGTTTATCGTCGTGTTGGTCGGGGAGGTCTGGTTTTATTTCCTCTATGAGATAATCGTGTTGAACATCGTTTTGCTGCTTGCCATGCGGAAGCACGAAAAGATGTGTGCAACATTCTATAAACAATAACTTATGAAAGAGAGCGTAGTAGACATCCATGATTTACAGCAGGTCGCCCCGTTCTTCAAAAGTCGTTTCGGTGCATTTCTCGGAAATGCGCTGATCAAATGGTTTAACATCGAAAAGGTAAACCGGGTACATGCTAACAACTGCCACCTGCGGGGGGCTGCTTTTACAACGGCTTTGCTGAATGATCCGTTGATTGATATTAAATACAGGTTGCACAATGCCGAAGTGTTGGACCACTTGCCGGAAGGCGCGTTTGCAACTGTCTCCAACCATCCGATCGGTCGATAGACGGCATTATGCTGATCGATATATTTGCTTCGCGGCGTCCGGATTTCAAAGTGATGGTCAACGGAGTGTTGACAAAGATCGGCGCGATGGAAGACAATTTCGTCTCTGTCACTCCCGATTCCAACAAGCAAGGGGCCAATCCCAAAAATATAAACGGAGTCCGCCTCTCCCTGCAACAACTGAAAGAGGGCCATCCGATGGGCTTTTTCCCGGCGGGCGGTATCTCGATGTATAATAAGAAAACAAAGAGGATACAGGATTTGCCCTGGACGCACAGTGTGATCCGCCTGATCCGGAAATCCAAAGTGCCTGTCTATCCTGTCTATTTCGATTTTCTGAATTCCCGCTTTTTCTATTGGCTGGGGCGTATCGACTGGCGTATCCGTACGTTGCGGATACCGACCGAAGCGTTTAACAAACGCGGACGTACGGTCGACGTCTATATCGGCGAGCCTGTCACTCCGGAAGAAATCGGGGCGATCGCCGATGATAAAGACCTGGCCGAATTCCTGTATCAGCGGACATACGGTGCTAAAAAATAACAAAGCGGCACAGAAACCACCTGCAGATTCGGTAAATTGGATTAAGATTTGTAATTTTGGCAGGTTAAACTGAAATAATTACAGATAGAAGATATGATTAAGGTTGACGTGCAACAGATAAAGCAGCGTTTTGGGATTATCGGCAATAATGCCGCGTTGAACCGTGCTATCGATGTTGCCTTACAAGTCGCTCCGACGGATTTGTCTGTGCTGATTACCGGAGAGAGCGGTGTCGGTAAAGAAACTTTTCCTCAGATAATACATCAGAACAGCCCGCGTAAGCATGGGCAATATATAGCCGTGAACTGTGGCGCCATCCCTGAAGGAACGATCGATTCCGAATTGTTCGGGCATGAAAAGGGTTCTTTTACAGGGGCTTTGTCCGACCGTAAAGGCTATTTCGAGGTGGCGGACGGCGGAACTATTTTCCTGGATGAGGTAGGGGAGTTGCCGACTCCGACGCAGGCACGACTGCTGCGTGTGTTGGAAACGGGCGAGTTCATTCGTGTCGGTTCTTCCAAAGTACAGAAAACAAATGTCCGTATCGTAGCGGCTACCAATGTGAACCTGACGCAGGCCGTTGCGGAAGGCAAGTTCCGCGAGGACTTGTTCTATCGTTTGAGTACGGTACCTATCCAGGTTCCTCCTTTGCGCGAGCGGGGGGAAGATATAATCTTGCTGTTCCGTAAGTTTGCCGGTGATTGTGCGGAGAAATACCGCATGCCGCCGATCCGCCTGGATGAGGAAGCGCGCCAGTTGATGCTGTCGTACCGCTGGCCGGGCAACGTCAGGGAATTGAAGAATATCACCGAACGTATTTCCGTGATCGAGGAGAACCGGGATATCACAGCTCCCACGCTCCGCCTGTATCTGCCGGATCTGAATATGGAGAAATATCCGGTCCTGGTCAAGCAAGACCCGGATCAGAAGATATTTAACAGTGAACGGGAAATCCTGTACCAGGTATTGTTCGATATGAAGAAAGATGTCAACGACCTGAAAAAGTTAGTGCACGATATTATGGGAGGCAAGATGCCGATCGATGTTCCCGAAGAACCGGTGACGTATCCGCATCCGATTCATTCCGCACATCCGGTTCATCCCGTTCCCACCATCCAGGAAGCCGAAGCGGTGGAAGAGGAAGAGACGTTGTCGTTGGAAGAGGTCGAGAGAGAGATGATCCGCAAAGCGCTCGAGAAACATAACGGACGCCGTAAGAATGCCGCTGCGGACCTGAAAATATCGGAGCGCACCCTGTACAGAAAAATTAAAGAATATAATCTGGAATAAAAGATGTTGAAGAATAATAAGATATGGCTTTTCTGCCTGATCGGGCTGATCGTGACGGCTTGTTCGATCTCCTATAAGTTTAATGGTGCCTCTATCGACTATACGAAGGTCAAGACGATCACCATCAAGGATTTCCCCAACCAGGCCCCGCTGGTCTATCCGCCCCTTTCGCAGAAGTTCACGGAAGCCCTGAAGGATATTTATATCCGCCAGACCCGCCTGCAACTGGTCAACAGCAATGGCGACCTCGATCTGGAAGGTGAGATCACCGGCTACGACCTGACTCCTATGGCAGTTAAGGAAGATGCCTATGCGTCACAGACCAAGCTGACGATTACGGTGCGTGTCCGCTATTCCAACCGGGTGAACCCGGAAGAAGATTTCGAACAGAGTTTTTCGGCCTATCGCGAGTTCGATGCGACTCAGATGTTACAGCAGGTACAGGACCAGCTGTCGGAAGAGATTACGGATGAGTTGGTCGACCAGATTTATAATGCAACCGTTGCTAACTGGTAAGGATGAAAGCGGCTGATTTATATCAATTGATGGGAAATCCCACGCTGCTGACTGAGGAAACGCTTCCCCAGTTGAAGCAGATCGTGGACGAGTTTCCCTATTTTCAGATAGCCCGGATGCTTTACCTGAAGAATCTGGCTGTCTTGAGTGATATACGTTTCAGCGCTGAACTTAAAAAAATGGCGATATTTATTCCTGACCGCAGGAAACTGTTCACCTTGATAGAAGGAGAGCGCTACGGTCTGCAATCCAAGCCGGTAGAAGAGGAAACACCGTCACAGGAAGATGCTTTTTCCCTGATTGACGCTTTCCTGTCCAACCGAGAAGAGGAGGAACCGAAGGCGGATGCTTCCCTCTTGTTCCAGCCGTCCGTTTCGTCCGATTATATCTATTGGTCGCTGACAAAAGAAAACGAACAGCCCGAGGAAAAAGAAGAGGTCCGTTTGCAGCATCACGACCTGATCGACTCTTTTATCCGCAACGAGGAACAGCGCCCGCCCGGAAGCGGTCTGAATCTGGATGCGGAAGCTCCGGAAGCAAGCGCTCCCGAAAATCTGGCCGAGCTGGAAGAAGGACAGCATAAATCGCTGGACGACTCCTATTTTACCGAGACTTTGGCCCATATTTACATAAAACAGAAGCGATATGAGAAGGCATTGCAAATAATTAAAAACTTAAACTTGAAATATCCAGAAAAAAATGTTTACTTTGCAGACCAAATCAGATTTCTTGAAAAGTTGATTATTAACACTAAAAAATAAAACAAAGATGTACGTATTTATTTCTATCTTAATCCTGATCGCATCTATACTATTGATCTTGATTGTATTGATACAGAACTCAAAAGGCGGAGGTCTGGCTTCAGGATTCTCTTCTTCTAACCAAATTATGGGGGTACGCAAAACCACGGACTTTCTTGAAAAAGCAACATGGAGCCTTGCCGGTACCGTTGTTGTTTTAAGTATTGTGATTACTGCTTTCATTCCAAGAGCTCAGCACACTACCCAGTCTGAAATCAAAGAACAGATAAACAACGCTGTAACGATCGATCCGAATACGGTAGCTCCTGACTTCGGTACGGCTCAGCAGCCTGCTACAGCCCCTGTTCCTTCTGAAGATACTCCGGCTAATTAATTAGAAACGAATTTTCTGATATAGAGAAGAGGTATTCCGCAACCGGAATGCCTCTTTTTTTGTTATCTTTTATATAATTATCGATAAATGGATAGATATAATTGATCGTGGGAGATATTATTTTCTTGTATCTTTGTCTGAAAAGGATGTGCAAACAGGCACCCTCCTCTAAACAGTAAACAAATATGATGGACTTGATTAACTTTAATGGATTATTGATAGGTATCGCAACCTTCTTGATTATCGGGCTTTTTCATCCGGTCGTAGTGAAAGCGGAATATTACTGGGGCACGAAATGCTGGTGGATTTTTCTCGTATTGGGTATTGCCGGAACAATCGCCTCTTTGCTGATCGAAAGCGTTTTCTTTTCGGCCATTTGCGGCGTTTTCGCATTCTCTTCCTTCTGGACAATAAAGGAGGTGTTCGAACAGGAAGAACGCGTCCTCAAAGGCTGGTTCCCCAAGAATCCAAAGCGGACCTATCCGGAAAAGTAAAGTCCGGTCAGTATTTGAGGGTTGCTACCATGACAACCGGATTATCGTCATCTTTCAGATTTTCCAGTATCTTGACCAGTTGATCCCGTTTCTCTGGGAGAAGGACTTTTGTCTGCTTCAGTTTTTCGATGTCGATCTGTTCTAACAGGTCGAAGGAATTGTAGGCACAGAGCCATTGCCGGTCGTTTGTGCTGGTGGGATAGAAAGGGAGGCCCCCACACAGGTCGTTTGTGAAGTGGGGAGCGTCAACTTTCCGGTATTTCGTCATTGCCCCGTCTACGATTTCTCCTTCCAATTCCAGTGACTGGATGTTGCCGTCTTGTTTGTCGACGCGAAGAAGAAAGGCTGATCGGTCTTTTTCCACATCTATATACAGGTAGTCTTTAGCTTCCAATAGCTCAATGGCGAATATGTATTGGAAGTAGCCGGATTCTTTTCCGAGTTTGTAAGTAGCCTCGGCATCCGGGCGTTTGCCGCACTGCATGACGTAACGGGGTTTCAGGGTATTATTCTTTTCGCTGTAGCGATAGATTGTATCGTTGGCCTCGAACATGAAGTTTACGTGGTTGTAGTAACGGTTCTGTACCGGGCTGTCTGTTCCCCAGGCATACCGGATTCTGTCGATGGAGTGTCCGCTGTTGTTGTTATCGACCTCTTTTTGATAGCGGAGGATCTTCGGATCATAGAAATGAGCCAGAACCTTGCCGTTTACGTCTAATATACCGATCTGCCAGTTGTCTTTCGAGCCATCTTGTAGGGGAAGGAAGCGTCGGATAATATGTTTCCCATTAAAGAAATTGTAAGAACGTTCATCCCAGTTCATGGTTCCGAAAAGAGCCTTTCCGGGCCGTGCCGGATGGATTGTATTGACCCATGTCCCGTCGTATCGATATGTTTTGATTTCGTTATGGAAGCCGAAGCTGTTTGCTACGTGTACGAGTTTAGCCCTCTCGTCGATGCCTAATCCGCTTGATGCTGAGATGTTGAAAGGAGCGTCTCCTTTTTTTGTAATTACAGTTCTGAATTTTCCCGTCTTGTCGAAGCGCAAGATCGTATAGAAATTGTTAATGAACAGATCGTTTTCTCCAATAACCAAATTCCTGATCCTGGATATCAGGCAACTGTCTGTTGTTTCCAGCGGAATAATATCGATGTCCATAGCCGCATCACTTAGCAGCAATTTGTCGACCTTATTGTTGATACCCTCTTCTACATTGATTTCAAACAATAGACCCTGGTCTTTTTTATTCCCCTGTTGGCAGGACATAAGTAGAAATAGGATTATGGCGGAAAGTAAATGTTTATTCATAATGCGTAAGATTGAAAAATGAATAATGTTTCCGGCTAAAGTAACATTAATAATTGACAGTACAAACGAATTGTATGTAAATATTACGAATATGGCGTAATGTGCTGCTTTGTATGCTATTGTAGATTATACTTAGGCAAGATCAATGGATCCAAATATTATCCGTATCTTTGTCCCGTTAAATATATTCAGTATGAGGACAAAGAAGAAAGATTCGTTTATGGATTACATCAAGGCGAACCGAAAAGGAAGTAGGGAAGCGGAGATTGAGAATCACGGCCATCCGGTTAGCTTTAACCGGGTGCATGTATCGAAAAAGGTTTATAACCGTAAAAGAGATAAGGCAGATGCCCAGAGGCGTCTGCCTTATTTGTTTTTGACCGTTTGTCTTAATTAATGGGAATGGTTGTAGTTGCGGGCCGGGTATTTTTCCTTAAACCATTCTACTAACCTCCGTCCTTAAAACTCAGGATATAATATCCTTCCGTATCCTCCATCATGGAGGCTGTCTTATAGCTGATACTTTCAATCGCCCCTTCAGGTGTCATGCGGGCACCGGCAGACTCAAAATCTTTTCCTAACACAGAGATTACTTTCTTCTTGGTCATTCCTAACTCGATATCTTTCATCTTGCCGTCCATCTGGTAAGGCTGCATAAGTGTTCCGCAGCCTGTCAACAGCAATGCGACTAATAACATATACGCCCATTTCATCCTATTCATATGCCTTTATTTTTATGGTTTGTAAACACGAAGCTAAGATAGTACTATTTTGTACATAAACAGGGGGGAAGCATATAAAAAAGAGGAAAACCTAAAAGATTTTCCTCTTCTTGAGAGCGGAGACGGGGCTCAAACCCGCGACCCTCAGCTTGGAAGGCTAATGCTCTATCGACTGAGCTACTTCCGCATGTTCAATTAAAAAAGGTGGGCAGTGATGGATTCGAACCACCGAAGTCGAAAGACAGCTGAGTTACAGTCAGCCCCATTTGGCCACTCTGGTAACTGCCCCCGTTATTTTCAATTGCAGTGCAAAGGTACGATTATTTTTGAAACCTGCAAGTGTTTAGGCTGAAAAATTTACCATTTTAAGTGCGGTAACTGCAGCCTCATCGCCCTTGTTTCCGTACTTGCCGCCTGCGCGGTCTTCGGACTGCTGCATGTTGTCTGTTGTTAATAAACCGAATATGAACGGGATATCATACATCAGGTTGAGTTCCGTAATGCCTTGTGTAACGCCGGAGCATACATAGTCAAAATGGGGAGTATCGCCTTTTACAACGCATCCTAAGACGATAACGGCATCCAATTCTTTGGTTTCAGCCAGTCTTTTTGCTCCGAAAGTCAGTTCGAAACTGCCCGGTACTCGTTTCACGTATATGTTTTCTGCTTTTACGCCATGCTTTTCCAGTGTGTTGCAGGCACCTTCCAGTAGTTTTTCGGTGATGTGCTTGTTCCATTCCGCTACGACAATACCGATGGTCATGTCTGAACCGTCGGGAACACTATTGAAGTCGTACTCCGATAAATTTTGATAAGCTGTTGCCATATTCTTATTATTAAAAGAAAAGGATGTCTCGTCAGAACAAGGCATCCTCTTTTATGATTATAAATACTGTGTAAGCAGATGATTTTATTTATTCAAAGCAGATGCACGCGTGATATATTTATCAATATCGCTTGCTTCCATTGAATTGAAATATTTTTCTTTGATCGTCGTATAAGCCTTGACAGCATCTCCATACTGTTTCAGGTTTTCGTAAGCGATACCGGCTTTCTTCAGGTATGCCGGGCTGACCACTTCGTTGTCGGCCTGTTTGGCTGCTTTTTCGAAATAGCTGATACCTTCCTTGATGTTGCCCATATTGACGTAGCAGTCGCCGATCAGGCCAGTTACAGCCGGAGAGATCATCTTGTCGCCACCGCTGAAAGATTTCAGCATATCCAGCGCTTTTTCGTTGTTGCCCATCTTGAAGTAGCAAATACCTGCGTAAGCTTTTGCCAGGTTTGCGGCAGATGTGCTGCCATACTGGTCGATGATGGCTTCGAATCCTTCATAATCTGCACCATTACCGTTCAATGCCAGGTTGAAAGAATCTCTTGCAAAGTATTGTTCACCTTTGAACATAGCTGCTGCGGCCTTCTTCTCCTGCGGGATCAAATATCCGTGTTTGATACCTAAAACCGCTCCAACAACGAGTGCGATAGCGATGATACCATAAATGATTTTCTTTGAATTGTTTTCAATGAACTGTTCCGATTTCGAAACAATTTCTTCGACCTCTAACTCTTTGTTGGTGTCTTTTTCCTTAGTAGCCATAATGTTTTATAGTTGTTATTATTTTATCACTGTTTTATGCCTGTGGCAATTCAAGTCGCAAAAGTAGTTTTTTTTACTGAGAAAATCTATACTTAGAAGTATATTTTTTAATTTTGTGCGACTAATATAGTGCGGATGATACTTAAAAAGCTTTCTATACTCAATTACAAAAATATTCTCCAGGCAGAAGTTTCTTTCTCTCCCGAGATTAATTGCTTTTTCGGGAATAACGGAATGGGAAAGACGAATTTGCTGGATGCCATTCATTATCTCTCTTTTTGCAAGAGCCATGTCAATACGCCCGACTCCCAACTGATCAATAACGGTCAGGATATGTGTGTGTTGCAAGGTAATTACGATTATGCAGGGCGGGAGGAAGAGATATTCTGTGCCATCCGCCGCCGGCAGCGGAAACAGTTCAAACGGAATAAAAAAGAATACGACAAGCTGTCGGAACACATCGGGTTGTTGCCGTTAGTGATGGTGTCGCCCGCCGATTCCGAACTGATACAGGGCGGGAGCGAGGAGCGCCGCCGTTTCGTCGACGTGATCATTTCGCAGCAGGACAAGCCGTATTTGCATGCGCTAATACAATATAATAAGGCGTTGCTCCAGCGGAATTCATTGCTGAAGGACCAGTGCACGGATGCTTCCCTGTACGAAGTGCTGGAAATGCAACTCGATATGTACGGGCGGATGGTGTATGAGAAGCGGCAAATGCTGGTAAATGATTTCACCCCGATATTCAACGAATATTACCAGACGATCTGCCGTTCGACCGAACAAGTCGGCTTGCGCTATATCTCCCAACTCGAACGCGGCAGCCTGGCGGATATGCTGGCTGCCAACCGGGAGCGCGACCGTATCCTCGGTTATACCTCGACAGGCATTCATAAGGATGAGTTGGAGATGACGCTGAACGACTACCTGATCCGCCGTGTCGGTTCACAGGGGCAGAACAAAACGTATCTGATCGCGCTCAAGCTGGCGCAGTTCGTTTTCCTTTCACGCCGGGGGCAGGCATGTCCGATCTTGTTGTTGGACGATATCTTCGACAAGCTCGATGCCGACCGGGTGGAGCAAATCATCAAGTTGGTGAGTGGCGATCAGTTCGGGCAGATATTCATTACGGACACGAACCGTAAATATCTGGATGCAATCCTGCAATCGATCAATCACGGTTATGCTCTGTTCAGGGTCGAACAGGGCGAAGTCCAACCGATGGAGGAAGCAGGATGATACGTCGGAATGCACAGACATTGGGTGAGGCGATCCGGGAGTCTTCGAAGACAACGCCGAACTGCGCGGGAAGATTTTAGAGATACGTGTCCAACGGGCCTGGGGCGAGATAATGGGGCCGATGGTCGCACAATACACACGTAATATATATGTAAAGGACCGTGTGTTGCATGTTTCCCTCACGTCCTCCGTCTTGCGCAGCGAATTGGTATTGTGCCGGGAGCGTTTGATAAAGAGCTTGAACGAGTATGCCGGGGCGGAAGTTTTGCAGGATATCGTGATCAGATAATCTCTTTTTCGGTTACGATCAAGTCCATTTTTCGGTCGAACGGTTCGACCGGGATGGCGTCTTTCAGTTGGAAATCATAGCAGATACCTATTTTAGGCACGTCAAACGTGGAGAGCAGGCGATCGTAAAAACCTTTTCCCCGCCCGAGGCGGTTACGCCCGCGGTCAAAGGCGACACCGGGAACTATCACAAGGTCTATCTCGTTTTCCGCAACCGGCTGGCATGTTTCCGTCGGTTCCAGGATGCCGAAAGCTCCGGCTTTCAGGGATTCTTTTCCGGCATAAAGCAACAATTGGAGGTCGTTCCCTTTCACAACAGGGAGAAGAAGTCTCTTTTTCAGGTACCATTTTTCGATGAAGGCAGCTGTCTGTACTTCTCCCGGAAGGGCGTGGTAGAGCGCAATGCAGGAAGCTTGCCGGAAGAGATCGGTCTCTTCCAGCCGTTCCGTTATCTTAGCAGAGAGTTCCAGCAATGCAGTCTTCGTATATGATCTCTTTAATGAGGCCATATCTTCTCGAAGTGCTTGTTTGGCTTTGTGCAATTCCATCTTCTGTAATATTTTTATTTTCCGGTGTCGGGACCGATTTACCTTCGTTCAGCACTTTGATCGCACGTTTCAGTGTGACGTCGTCATTCTGGAAAATAGGATAGAAGCCCGCTTCGTCAAAGAAGTTGCGGACGATGTAAGCATGTATCTGTTTCTCCATCAGCTTGCTCGATATGTTGATCAGGTGCGGGCGTTTCTTGATGCCTTTCGCTGTCGCGTAGTTAATGAAGTCGGACAGCAACGGTTGCTGTTGCAGGTATTTGTACAACTCCTGATAGGTCTTGAAAGAAGACAGCTTGTCGTAATTGCGGTCCGAGTATTCGAGTGCATACAGGTTCAGTGTTCCGCTATTGACCACATTGGAGAAATAAGTCGTCACGCCACTGGTGTCGCGCGGGATAAAGATATCCGGCATGATACCGCCGCCGCCGTAAACCGTACGTCCCATGACGGTCTCGTATTTTTCGCCATTGTCCTGTTTGATGCTGTCGGCAGAATCAAACTCTCCGTGCATGAAACGGTTGTAGATATCCTGTTCATATTCGTTGTCCTTGCCCAATTCATATTTTTTCTGGATGCAGCGTCCGGACGGCGTGTAGTAGCGGGCGATTGTCAGGCGGATTTCCGAGCCGTCGCTAAGTTGGATCGGCGACTGCACCAATCCCTTGCCGAACGTACGGCGGCCGATGATCAGACCCCGGTCGTTGTCCTGGATCGCCCCGGAGAAGATTTCGCTGGCGGAAGCCGAGAACTCGTCTGTCAGGACTACGAGCGGTGCATCCTGGCAAGTGCCGGTTCCGTTCGTATAAACATCATTGCGCGGGAACGCCTTTCCTTCGGTGTAAACGATCAGGCGGCCTTCCGGCATAAATTCGTTGACCATATTGATGGCGGCATCCATGTAACCGCCGGTGTTACTGCGGAGGTCGATCACGAAGGAAGTGCAGCCAGCCTGTTTCAGCTTGGCGATTGCCGTGATAAATTCGTTATAGGTTGTACGTCCGAATTTGCTAACTTTGATGTAACCGATTCCTTTACTCACTTCGTAGGCCACATCGACGGAGTTCACGGGAACATCGCCACGGGTTACATCAAAATACAACAGGTCCGGTTCGTTTTTTCGCTTTACTCCTAACTTGACGGTACTGTTCTTGGCTCCGCGAAGTGTCTTCATGATTACTTCCTGGTCGCTCTTGTTGCCGGCATATAAGGAGTCGTTGATTGTAATGATACGGTCGAACGGCTTCAAGCCCGCTTTTTCGGATGGTCCGCCGGGGATTACGTTAATGACCAAAACGGTATCCGTCTGCATATTAAAGGAAACGCCGATCCCGCTGAACGATCCTTCCAGGTCTTCGTTCACCCGTTGGGCGTCTTTGGCTGGTATATATACGGAATGCGGGTCCAACTCGCTGAAAACCTTAGGTATGGCATCTTCTACCAATTGTTTCATATTGACCGTGTCGACGTATTGTTCGTCAATGATGTCGAGTATGGCATTGATCTTGTTCCCGCTGGAATAAATATGTCTCTTACCCTGTGTCAGTCTAAGGTAATGATTTCCTACAAAGATCCCGAGAGCAACACTTAAAGCTATAATCACAGGCAGCCATACGGACAGCCTTCTATTCTTCTCCATAAAAACGTATCTTTATTCGTTTATATCTTCTATGTAATCAATAATAACACCTGCGCGACGCAATAGGTTGCAACCGTCCTCCACCCTGTATTTTTCAGAGTAGACCACCCGTTTGATTCCCGACTGGATGATAAGCTTGGCACATTCGATGCAGGGTGCGGATGTGACGTAAATAGTCGCTCCTTTGCTGCTGTTTGACGAAGCCGCCACTTTTGTGATTGCGTTAGCTTCGGCATGCAGGACATAGGGTTTGGTGACATTATTCTCGTCTTCACAAACATTCTCGAAACCAGATGGCGTACCGTTATATCCGTCAGAGATAATCATTTGGTCTTTAACTATCAGTGCCCCAACCTGTCGTCTCTTGCAATACGAATTTTCCGCCCATACGGCCGCCATCCTGAGATAACGTCTATCCAATTCGAGTTGCTTTTCCTTCTTATCGCACATCGTTTTCTGATTTTATATACCTTATTATATAATAGCAGACAAAGGTACATATATTTGGGATATATGGAACAGCTTTAACGGTTTTTGTTTACCTCCGGTGGATTTTGAAAAAGATCCCGACGTCCCTTCCGGATTTTCCCGGTACGCTTTTGGAGGGGGTATTATTAGGGGGTTATTGTATAAAACGTATTTTTCCGGCAAAAAAGAGATCTGAAACTAAACAAATGTTAATCCGCTTTTTTGACCTCAAAAAGGGACTTTTTCGCCTTTTTTGTGCGTTTTCCGCAATTATGACCGTCCTCTTTGCCACTGCGACCGTGCTAATGTGTAGTGCACTCGGCACCTCGCGAAGATTAGGACGGTCGTAATGGCGATTAGGACGGTCGTAATTGAAAAGAGGACCGTCTTTAGGGCAAAAAAGCCCCTGAATTTCCTTGCGATATTTGGAGCGCCGTCCGTTTTATTTTGCTACAGGTGATTCTCCGGGAGTTAAGGTTTATCACTTTGCCGGTATTTCCGGTTTTCGAGAATCAAATTGCACGCTTTTTGGAATGGGCTCGGCACCCCTTTCCGGCTGTTGTCAGCAGGAAGGGGTAAATCCGTGAAAAAAGTCAATCCAAAATGGATCAAGATTTCGGATGAAATAGAAAAATTACGAAAATGGGGGTTATTGTAATTTCCCGTGGATTAAGTTTTTATTTCTTTATCCCATTCCTCCTCAGCAGCGCCTCGATTCCCGGCTCCTTCCCCCGGAAGCGTCTGTAGAGGACGTCCGGATCTTCCGTGCCGCCTTTTTCCAGGATGTTTTCGCGGAAGGAGCGGGCGGTTTCCCGGTTGAAGATACCGTTTTCTTTGAACAGGGAGAAAGCATCGGCATCCAGGACTTCCGCCCATTTGTAACCGTAGTATCCGGCGGAGTAACCTCCGGAAAAGATATGCCCGAAGCTGCTGCTCATCAGGGTGCCGGGAACTTCCGGGACGATGACGGTTTGTTTCCATGCTTCTTTCTCGAAGGCGATCACGTCGCCTTCAAACGGCTCTGTACGTGTATGCCAGGCCATATCCAGAAAACCGAAGCTCAGTTGGCGGCAACAAGCGTATCCTACGTTAAAGTTGGCGGCATCGACCAGTTTTTGTACTAATTCCTGCGGAATCTTTTCTCCGGTCTGGTAGTGGACGGCGATCTGGTCGAGGAATTCTTTTTCCGTCAGCCAGTTTTCCATCAGTTGGGAAGGCAGTTCCACGAAATCGCGGTAGACATTCGTTCCGGAAAGGCTCGCGTAGGACCCTTTCGCAAACATACCGTGCAGGGCGTGTCCGAACTCGTGCAGCAATGTGTTGACTTCGTCGAAGGTCAATAAAGACGGCTTTGTCTCGGTCGGACGGGTGAAGTTCATCACGATAATGATCTGCGGACGGCTGTCGCTTCCGTCCCCTTCGCGGTATTGTTCCTTTACGCTGTTCATCCAGGCACCCGATTGTTTACCGTCGCGCGGATGGAAGTCCGTATATAATATGGAAAGGAACTGGCCGTCCGCATCGTACACTTCGTAGGCATCCACTTCCGGATGATAGACCGGTATCTCTTTATTCTCTTTGAATGTGATGCCGTATAATTGAGTCGCTAACCCGAACACGCCCTTTTTCACGTTGCCCAGTTCGAAATAAGGACGCGTCATTTCGTCGTTCACCTTGAAACGGATGTCTTTCAGCTTCTCGGAATAATAACTCCAGTCCCAAGGCATAACGCTCATGTTTTCTTTTTCAGTCCCTAAAGCAAAACCTTGTATGGCGTTATATTCGTTGACGGCAACCGGTTTGTAAGCCTCCAGCAGTTCGTTGAGCAGCTTGTAGACGCGCGCCGGTGTTTTGGCCATCGTGTGTTTCAACTTGTAGTCTGCATAATTCGTGTAACCCATCAGGCGGGCGATTTCCAACCGGATATTGACGATTTTCCGGATAATCTCTTTGTTGTCGTATCCGTCCCCTTTGTTACCGACGCTCATGTATTCCCGGTACATCTTTTCACGTAATTCCCGCAAAGCCGAATAGCGCATGAAAGGCACATAGCTGGGAGCCGAAAGGTTGAACAGCCATCCGGCCTTTCCTTTCTCTTTGGCCCGGAGCGCAGCCGCTTCCCGTATGCTTTCGGGAAGGCCTTTCAGCTCTTCTTCTTTTGTCAAGAGCAGCTCGTAGCGGTTTTTATCTTTTAGCGCATTCTGATCGAATGTCAGGGAGAGCCGGCTCAGTTCAGAGCTAAGTTTGCGGTATTTTTCCTTGTCTTCCGGGTTGAGGGCGGCGCCACGTACGGAAAAAGCCTCGAATGTTTCTTCCAGCAGGCGGGCATCTTCCGTTGATAGATGCAACATCTCTTTCTGCCCATAGATGCTTTTTACCCGTGTAAACAGTTTTTCGTTCAGGTAAATATTATTGGAGCTATCCGACAGCTTGGGCGATACCCGTTGTGAAATTTCCATCATTTCGTCGTCCGCTTCAGCATTCAGCACATTGAAAAAGGCGGAACTGACCTTATCCAGTAGCCTGCCGCTCCGTTCCAACGCGACAATCGTATTCTCGAAAGTCGGCGGTTCCAGATTATCGGCTATTGCCCGGATTTCTTCATCCAATTGCCGGATGCCTTCATCGAAAGCCGGTTCGTAATGAGCTGTTTTGATTTGATCGAACGGGGGAGTCCCGAAAGGTGTCTGGTAAGTCCCGAAAAAGGGATTTTCGCTATTTTGCTTCATATTCTTTGGTGTTATCATATTTATATAACAAAGGTACGGAATAATCGGTAAATAAAAATGTCTTGATTTTCGGGCTTTCTGAAATTGGTGCATTTGGCAGTTTTTAACAACCTTGCATGTGTTTGACAACACATATACTGATAAGTCCTAAAACGTAACAAATTATTTATCAAACTGTTCTGAAATAGTAAAAAATGTAATTTCTAAATAAATATGAAAGCAAATTTGTTTTTTTATTTTTTAAGTGATACTTTTGGTCAGAATATAAAACCGATTTATTTATTATCACGTTAAAGCATAAACTTAAAACCAAATATAAAGTATGAGTTATCTTAAATTTGACAAGACAGTCATGATAAATTTGGAGGAGTCTTTGACCCGTGAAGTCCTCCGAACAAACCGAAAGGGGGCCTATCATTGTACAACTGTCGTTGATTGTAATACAAGAAAATACCACGGACTGCTGGTAATGCCTGTTCCTGCAATAGATGACGACAACCACGTGTTGCTGTCATCTATGGACGAAACGGTTATTCAGCATGGCGCGGAATTTAATCTTGGATTACATAAGTATCAGGGCAATAACTTTAGCCCGAAGGGACATAAATATATTCGTGAATATAGTTCGGAAACAGTGCCCCGGACCGTTTATCGTGTCGGTGGCGTTATCTTCTCGAAGGAAAAGGTCTTTTCCCTGTATGAAAACCGTATCATGATCAAGTACACTTTGGAAGATGCCCATTCGGCGACAACCCTGCGTTTCCGCCCGTTTCTGGCTTTCCGTAGTGTAAAATCCCTGACACAGGCGAATGGGAATGTGAATCAGAGTTTTGAAGAGGTTACGAATGGTATCAAGACTTGTATGTATCCCGGATATCCCGAGCTTTATATGCAATTCAACAAGAAAGTGAAATTTGTGTATGAGCCGAATTGGTATTTTGGAATAGAATATCCGAAAGAGCAGGAGCGGGGATATCCGTATCAGGAAGACTTGTATGTGCCCGGTTACTTTGAAGTCCCGATCAAGAAAGGGGAATCGATTATTTTCAGTGCAGGCGACAGTGCTGTCACAACGACCCGCCTGAAAAGTTTGTATGAACAGGAGGTCGATGCCCGTACGCCGCGTACCAGCTTTTTCAACTGTCTGAAAAACTCGGCGCAGCAGTTCTATTTCCGTCCGAAAGAAGACGATGCTTATTTGTTGGCCGGCTATCCTTGGTTTAAAGTCCGTGCAAGAGACTTGTTCGTCGCTTTGCCGGGTTGTACCTTGTCTATCGACGATCCTGTCCGCTTTGAGAAAATCATGAGTACAGCTATGCCTGCATTGCGTGCCTTCATGTCACAGAATAGTTTAGATCCTGTGATCCGGGAGTTGGAACATCCGGATGTGCCTTTATGGGCAATCTGGGCTATCCAACAGTATGCAAAAGCTGTCGGCGTGGAAAAGGCCCGTGAGCTGTATGCCGATTTCGTACATGAAATCCTGGAATATATTTCCGGCCAGAAACATCCGGATATGAAGTTGATGGATAACGGTTTGCTTTTTGCAAATGGCCGTGATAAAGCGATAACCTGGATGAACTCCACTATTAACGGAAAACCAGTGGTGTCCCGTTCCGGTTATATTGTAGAATTCAACTCTCTTTGGTATAATGCTCTTTGTTTCTATACGGAACTGGTCGGTGGTGCACCGGTTGAGAAGTATGACAAAATTATCAAGGCGCTGGATAAATCGTTCCCCGAAACATTCATAAACGGGTATAATTACTTGTTTGATTCGGTTAGCGGTTCAACGGTTGACTGGAGTGTCCGTCCGAATATGATCTTTGCTGTTGCACTGACTTATTCTCCATTGACGAGAATGCAGAAACGGTCAGTGTTGGATATTGTGACGAAAGAGTTGTTGACGCCTAAGGGGTTACGCTCTCTGAGTCCGAAAAGTGGAGGATATAAACCATATTATGTCGGGCCGCAATATGAGCGGGATTTAGCTTATCATCAAGGTACGGCGTGGCCGTGGTTGCTGGGAGCTTATCTGGAGGCTTATCTCCGTGTGTTTGGAAAAGGCGGGGTGCCTTTCGCCGAACGTATGCTGATAAGCATGGAGGAGGAAATGTCATTGCATTGTATCGGGACAATTCCTGAATTGTTTGATGGTAACCCTCCGTTTACGGGTAGAGGAGCTATCTCGTTTGCAATGAATGTGGCTGCTATCCTCCGGGTAGTGGATTTGTTGAAGATGTATAATGCCGAATAAAACAGTACCATATGAAAGCATTAATGTTTGGATGGGAATTCCCTCCTCATATCCTGGGAGGTCTGGGTACGGCCAGTTTTGGTCTTACACGTGGAATGGCTATGCAGCCGGATATGGATATAACTTTTTGTATACCGAAGCCCTGGGGTGATGAAGACCAGAGTTTCCTGAAGATAATAGGGATGTGCAACGTCCCGATCGTATGGCGTGATGTCCAGATGGATTATGTCAGAGAACGACTGTCGAAATACATGGATCCGCAGAAATATTATGATCTTCGTGACCATATTTATGCAGACTTCAGTTACAGGCATGTAAATGACTTGGGATGCATGGAGTTTTCCGGGCGCTATCCTGATAACTTGCTGGAAGAGATCAACAACTATTCGATCGTCGCCGGCGTTGTGGCTCGTACGGAACAGTATGACATTATTCATGCGCACGACTGGCTGACTTATCCGGCCGGTATTCATGCCAAGAATGTGAGTGGCAAGCCTCTCGTGATCCATGTACATGCAACCGATTATGACCGCAGTCGCGGAAATGTGAACCCGGATGTGTATGCCATCGAAAAGAACGGTATGGATAATGCGGACCATATTATTACGGTAAGTAACCTGACCCGGCAGACGGTGATCGAAAAATATCATCAGGACCCGTCAAAGGTGACGACTGTGCATAATGCCGTTGAACCGCTGAGCCAGGAGATTTTGTCCATCCAGGATAAAAAGGGTGTGAAAGATAAAGTGATCACCTTCTTGGGACGTATCACAATGCAGAAAGGACCTGAATACTTTGTGGAAGCAGCTGCCAAGGTGTTGGCGAAAGCCCCGCATGCCCGTTTCGTGATGGCCGGTAGCGGCGACATGATGGATCAGATGATCAACCTGGCGGCGATGCGCAATATTTCGGACCGTTTCCACTTCACCGGGTTTATGAAAGGTAAACAGGTGTACGAGGTGTTGAAAGCCAGTGATGTATATGTGATGCCTTCTGTTTCCGAACCGTTTGGTATTTCTCCGCTCGAAGCGATGCAGTGCGGTGTGCCTTCCATCATTTCCAAGCAATCCGGTTGTGCCGAGATTCTTGATTATGCAGTGAAGGTGGATTATTGGGATATCGAGGCGTTGGCAGATGCCATGTACGCCATTATTACCTACCCCGCCATGCATAAGTTCCTGCAAGAGGAAGGTAAGAAAGAGGTGGACAATATTAAATGGGAATATGCCGGACAAAAGGTTCGCCGCATCTATGATCAAGTATTGAATAAGTAACGACAAGAAAAAATAAAAAAATAAGATATTATGAAAACGATCTGCTTTTATTTTCAGATACATCAGCCGTTCCGTCTTAAAAGATACCGTTTCTTCGACATCGGCAACGATCATTATTATTATGATGATTTCCAGAATGAAGAAATTATCCGCCGTATAGCCGAACGCTGCTATTTGCCGGCTAATAAGGCTATTCTGGAGATGATTAAAACGAGTGGCGGCAAGTTTAAAGTGGCTTTCTCTATTTCGGGAATGGCATTGGAACAGATGGAAATCTATACACCGGAAGTAATCGACAGCTTTAAGGAGCTGGCTGCAACCGGCAATGTGGAATTCCTGTCGGAAACATATGCTCACTCTTTGTCTTCTCTGGGCGACCCTGCTGAATTCAAACACCAGGTACAGAAACAGGAAGATAAGATCAAGAGCTTGTTCGGCGTTAAACCGAAGGTGTTCCGCAATACGGAACTGATCTATTCCGACGAGATTTCGGAGATGGTTTATGCAATGGGTTATAAAGGAATGTTGACTGAAGGGGCTAAACACATCTTGGGATGGAAGAGCCCGAACTATGTCTATTCTTCCTGCACGGAACCGAAATTGAAATTGCTGTTGAAGAACGACCGTTTCAGTGAAGACCTGTCCGACCGTTTCAGTAATTATAGCTGGAATGAATATCCGCTGACGGCTGATAAATATATATCCTGGATTGCTGCAACTCCGGATTCCGAACAGATCATCAATCTGTTTATGAATTATGAGGTGTTAGGTTCTCTGCACCCGGCAGAAACCGGAATCTTCGACTTCTTTAAGGCACTGCCTCGCTTTGCCGCTGAAAAGGGAATAGGTTTCTCTACTCCTTCGGAAGTGTTGGCTTTGATGAAACCGGTTGATTGTATTTCTGTTCCTTACCCGATGTCATGGGTGGATGAAGAAAGAGACTGCAGTTCCTGGTTGGGTAATGTTTTGCAGCAAGAGGCATTCCGCAAGCTGAATGAAATAGGCGAACGCGTACGCCTGTCGCAGACCCGCCGTATCCGTCAGGATTGGTATTATCTGCAGAGCAGCGACCATTTCTATTATATGAGTACAAAGCATATCGGTGCCGGATTCAGTCCATACGACAATCCGTATGACGCTTTCAATAACTATATGAACGTCTTGTCGGACTTTATCGTTCGTGTGAATGCCGAATTCCCGGAAACAATAGAAAACGAAGAACTGAATTCTTTGTTGACAACAATCAAGAATCAGGGAGAAGAGATAGAGGAATTGCAGAAAGAACTTGATAAATGCAAGAAAAAAGTAGCAAAGAAAGCTGCTTCTGCTGAATAGAGGTAAAGTGGTAAAAGTAAAAACCGGGGCTTCCTTCTGGAAACCCCGGTTTTTTTATGTCTGTAATGTAAGGTTGATTTATCTGTATTCAATTGTTACAACACGTACTTCCATTGCATCTTTGTCGATACGCAACTTAACACCGGACGGTTTCAAGTAGTTTTCGATAGCGACGGTATAATCACTTGTTTGTCCGTAATAGTTTGTAGTCTTTCCTACTCTGCGTTCTACCGGGATAACACTGAGAACAAGATCCTCGTCCGGAGAGTTCTCGATGTGAGCTTTGAGCAATTTTGCTATATTCCCAAATGTATAAGTTCGGGTAGAAGCCGTATATGGAGCTCTAAAAGAGGTTATACTATTTTCAACACTATTGCTTTTAAAGAAACTATCAACCGAATCCTTTGGCAAAATCAACAGGTTGGCAGGAGCTTCAAATGCATATTTCCAGTCTTCCTGCGGAAGCGCTTTCAATGAAAGCGCAAAGTTGCTGACGATACGGCCCTTAATGATAGGCGCGATATCCTGTGCAGGAATGGTCAGTTGAGTGTAAACACCTGCCGGACTCTTCAAATAAGCGATGCTGTCATTCGGTTCCAAGAGATGGCTCATGTCGGTATTCTTAAAGCGGTTCAACTGGATTACTTCAGATGTGGCGCTAAATACTTCTGCTGTTTGTATGATTGAATCCTGGCCGGCAGAACCTTTCACTACATATTTATAAAATATGTTCATTTGGGTACCGTCAATGTTCAGGATATTTCCTGTCCCGTACGTGTTTGTTACATAAATACCCGGGAAGAACTCATTGAATGTGTTCTGATTTTTAAAGACTTCCGGTGTGTTGATCGTCGCTTCATAGAAACGTTGTCCGAGCTCCTGCGGCATACGGATGGTTACATTTGGCGAGTAAGTGTATTCACCGGATGTGGTGTTTTTATCATTCCAAAGAGAGTCGGAAACGGCCAAATCACGTGCCGTATAAGTCTGCATACCCAATGATTTCTGCATATTGCAATACTTTCCGGGATCGATATTTGTGTAGAAATCCCTTGTCAACGGTGTCGTAACTTCATAGAGTTGGACACGCATGGGCGTAAGAGAATCACCCGTCCAGCTTCTGCTGTAATATATTTTAAATTCAACAGAGTCTATTTTACCATTATATGGAGTTTCTCTGAACCGGAAGTTCTCCGGGCTGTAGAACTGGCACATGAAATCGGATTTCAGGTTGCCGTATAAAGGATCGTAGATTTCTCCCAACGAACCGTAAGTCGTTCGTGCATAAACAGAATCCGTAAGCATTGTGCTTGCTTTCATGTAGAATGTGTCCGCATGCACCAGCGGTCTGTCATTCTCCGGTTGGATACCGGTTCCTACCTGCGTCAACTCATCATTACACCCGCTCAAGATCGAGATCCCGAGACTCAGGCCAAGTATAAAAAGCTTGATTTTCATTTCTCTAAATTTATTTTGTGCCTAATACGACATCGTAGAATTCGTTGAATTTATCCATATAAACATCCGGAGACTGGTAAGGCAGGAACGGCGTGTTCTTTTTGGTCGCGATATAATCCAACACATCCTGGTTGATTGTCTCACTTCCCTGTATCACGCCGTCAGCGAAATCAATGGCAAGTTTTGTCAGTCCGGTGAAGCTGGTATCGGCCTTGATACCTTTCAGGTCGCTGTCTTTGGCTCCATCCATCTTTAATTTGCTTGCAAATTCCTTTCTGAACGGTGTTTTGAAGTCATCGTTATAAATAGAATAGACAATCTTTGCATTTTTGAGGCAAGGGTCGTCGGCATACATACGTTTGATGTACAGGGCTGTTAGCGCTGACATCCATCCATGACAGTGAATCACGTCGGGTATCCAACGGAGCTTTTTCACTGTTTCCAATACACCACGAACATAGAAGATCGAGCGGTCGTCGTTATCCTCGTATTCGTTTCCATCATCATCGCTTATAGTATGTTTTCTTTGGAAGAAATCTTCATTGTCAATGAAGTATACCTGCATGCGGGCTGCCTGAATGGACGCTACCTTTATAATCAACGGGTGGTCGGTATCATCAATGATAAGATTCATACCCGAAAGACGAATCACTTCGTGCAATTGGTTACGGCGCTCGTTGATGCTGCCGAATTTAGGCATGAAAGTCCTGATTTCACGACCGCGCTCCTGTATGCCTTGCGGCAGGTTTCTGCATATCGTTGCAATCTCGGATTCGGGAAGGTAGGGTGTTATTTCTTGAGCTATAAACAAGATTTTTTTTGCATCCATTCTGTAAACTAGTTTTATAAAGACGCTACAAAGATACAAAATTTCTTTCATTTACCGCAATTATTTATTTGCTTTGCACCGTCA
This sequence comes from Parabacteroides sp. AF48-14, assembly GCF_003477465.1. Taxonomy (NCBI): domain Bacteria; kingdom Pseudomonadati; phylum Bacteroidota; class Bacteroidia; order Bacteroidales; family Tannerellaceae; genus Parabacteroides; species Parabacteroides sp. AF48-14. Next base: position 6,770 of record NZ_QUDI01000034.1, on the reverse strand, counting down.
ATAAGCATCTAAGGGATGAAAATAGTAAACAGTATTAAAGAATTAAAGAGTTATCTCGCTGAAGAAAAGCGTAATAACAAGCAAATCGGCTTTGTTCCCACTATGGGGGCATTGCACAACGGACACCTGAGCCTGGTCGAACGTTGTGTGAAGGAAAACGACGTATGTGTGGTCAGCGTCTTTGTCAATCCGACCCAGTTTAACGACAAGCATGACCTTGAAACTTATCCGCGTACGCTGGATCAGGACTGCGCTTTGTTAGAGCCGGCCGGTTGTGACTATGTGTTTGCCCCGTCGGCAGAAGAAATGTATCCGGAGCCGGATACCCGTACGTCGATTTTGGGACGGTGTCGGCAGTTATGGAAGGGGCGCGTCGGCCCGGTCATTTTAACGGGGTCGCCCAGATTGTGAGCAAGCTCTTTTATGTGGTCGAACCGGATAATGCCTATTTCGGCGAAAAAGATTTCCAGCAGATTGCTGTGATTCGCGCGATGGTGAAACAGTTGGATATCCCGGTAAAAATCAATGCCTGTTCGATTTTACGCGAGGCAGACGGCCTGGCTTTAAGCAGCCGGAATGTACGTTTGACGCCGGAACAACGTCAAAAAGCGCCGTTAATAGCTCGTACGTTAAAAGAAAGTACTAACTTTGCGCCCGAAAAGAGTGTGCAGGAGGTGATAGATTATGTTATCGATACGATAAATGCCGATCCTGTCATGCGGGTGGAATACTATGAGATTGTAGATGGCTACACGATGGAATCCATCCGGAACTGGTCCGATACGACTTATCCCGTGGGATGTATTACCGTATATTGCGGAAAGGTTCGTCTGATAGATAATATTAAGTACTAAAATAGACTTGTGAATTATGTTTTTGCTTTCCTTGCGAAATAAAAGTTTCATATAAGTGAAACAATAGTTTCCTGCCCATGAAACTCCAGTTTCATGCCTATGGAACAAAAGTTTCATGCTGGTGAAACAAAAGTTTCAAGCAAGGGGAACAAGTGAAACTAAATAATTCAGAAATTGGAATCATAACTCATATCGTATGTTAATAGAAGTAGTTAAATCAAAGATTCACCGGGTGACGGTCACGGAGGCCAACTTGAATTATATCGGCAGTATTACGGTCGATGAGGATTTGTTGGACGCCGCTAATCTGATTGCCAACGAGAAAGTATCTATTGTGAACAACAATAACGGCGAACGCCTTGAGACCTATATTATTAAAGGAAAACGAGGCTCTGGTATGGTTTGCCTGAACGGGGCGGCAGCACGAAAGGCACAGCCCGGCGATATCATCATCATCATGTCTTATGCCCTGATGGATTTTGAGGAAGCGAAAACATTTAAGCCGTCTGTTGTGTTCCCCGATACGGCGACAAATAGGCTGATATGAAACATCGGTAGCTGATAATAAATGCAAAAGCATATAGAAAAAGCTCGTCTGATGTGACGGGCTTTTTTTATGAGTATAAACATCCCATTCGAAAATAAACTGTATGTACACGAATAAACAAATCTGGAATGTAAGTTATCCTATCTTTTTAAGCCTTTTAGCGCAGAATGTTATCAACGTAACAGATACTGCGTTTTTAGGGCGGGTAGGCGAGGTTGAACTGGGCGCATCGGCGATGGGCGGTTTGTTCTATATCTGTGCCTTTACGATTGCTTTCGGTTTCAGTACCGGGTCGCAGATTATCATGGCCCGGCGCAATGGAGAGCGGAATTACAGGGAAGTCGGGCCGGTGATGATACAGGGCGTCTTCTTCCTGCTTGCGTTAGCGGCAGTCATGTTTACGTTGTCCCGTCTGTTTGCGGGTGATATTATGCGGGGACTGATTTCTTCCGATACGATTCTGTCTGCTACGGAAGAGTTTCTGGACTGGCGCGTGTTCGGTTTCTTTTTCTCTTTTGTGAATGTGATGTTCCGTGCTTTGTTCATCGGTATTACGCGCACAAAGGTGTTGACGTTGAATGCGATTGTGATGGCGCTGACCAATGTCTTGCTCGACTATCTGTTGATATTCGGACATTGGGGATTTCCGGAATTAGGGATTAAGGGAGCGGCTATTGCGTCGGTGATGGCGGAGGCTGTTTCGATTGTGTTTTATATGATTTATACTCGGGTGACGGTGGATATCAAGAAGTATGCCTTGAACCAGTTCCGTTCGTTCGATGTCAAGCTGCTGAGGCATGTGTTGGGTATTTCCATCTTCACGATGTTGCAGTATTTCATATCGCTTAGTACCTATTTCATGCTTTTCGTGGCGGTGGAACATCTGGGACAGCGGGAGCTGGCGGTTGCGAATATTGTCCGCAGTGTCTATATTGTCTTGTTGATTCCTGTCAATTCCTTGTCGACGGCGACGAATACATTCGTAAGTAACAGCATCGGTGCGGGTCATAAAGATCAGGTGATACCGATTATCCGTCATATCACTTGGATTTCGTTGGGGATCATGGCGGTGTTCGTTTCCGTCACCTGTTTGATTCCGTCTACGATTCTGTCAGTTTATACGAATGACGCGTCTTTGATCGAGGCGTCTGTACCTTCGCTTTATGTCATTTCCGGCGCTTTGTTGATCGGGGCGGTTGCGAATATCGTTTTTAACGGGGTGACAGGTACGGGAAATACGCGTTCCGCCTTTGCCATGGAGTTGGTTACGCTTGTTTTTTACACCTTGTTTATATATGTAGCGGGAATGCGTTTGCATCTGCCGGTAGCCGTTTGCTTCCTGACCGAGGTTGTTTATTATACCGGTCTGTTGGTGTCAAGCGTTGCCTATCTGAAGAAAGCTTCCTGGCAGAATAAGAAAATCTGAAGCTATTTTGTCCGGGCAATCTCCTGCTTTATTCATCAGTTTTTCTTACCTTTGCCCCTCATTCAAAGAATAGAAGATAAAATAAATATACATACGAATTATGTTTGAGAACTTAAGCGAAAGGTTAGACAGATCGTTTAAACTGTTGAAGGGTGAAGGTAAGATTACGGAAATCAATGTGGCGGAAACATTGAAAGATGTACGTAAAGCATTACTTGACGCCGACGTAAACTATAAAGTGGCCAAGAGTTTCACCGACACGGTGAAGGTGAAGGCGTTAGGACAGAATGTGCTTACATCCGTTAAGCCCAGCCAGTTGATGGTTAAGATCGTGCATGACGAACTGGCCGAACTGATGGGAGGGACGGCTACCGAACTGGAACTGACGGGTAATCCGTCAATCATCCTGATGTCCGGTCTGCAAGGGTCCGGTAAAACGACCTTTACGGGTAAGCTGGCAAATTTGCTGAAGACTAAGAAAAATAAGAAGCCGCTGTTGGCTGCCTGCGACGTGTACCGTCCGGCTGCTATCGAACAGTTGCGCGTGGTCGGCGAACAGGTCGGCGTGCCTGTTTACATGGAACTGGAGAATAAGAATCCGGTGGAGATCGCCATGAACGCAATTCGCGAAGCACGTGCAAAAGGAAACGATGTAGTGATTGTCGATACCGCCGGCCGTCTGGCTATCGACGAGCAGATGATGAAAGAGATCGCTGCTATCAAGAGCGCTATCCAGCCGGATGAGACCTTGTTCGTAGTTGACTCCATGACCGGACAGGATGCTGTCAACACGGCGAAGGAATTTAACGAACGCCTGGATTTCGACGGCGTTGTCCTGACTAAGCTCGATGGTGATACACGCGGTGGTGCCGCCCTTTCTATCCGTACGGTGGTCGACAAACCGATCAAGTTTGTCGGAACCGGTGAAAAGATGGATGCGCTGGATATTTTCCATCCCGAACGTATGGCAGACCGTATCCTCGGCATGGGTGATATCGTTTCGTTGGTGGAACGCGCCCAGGAACAGTATGACGAAGAAGAAGCCAAACGCCTGCAGAAGAAGATTGCCAAGAACCAATTCGACTTTAATGACTTCATCGCTCAGATACAGCAGATCAAGAAGATGGGTAACCTGAAGGAACTGGCATCCATGATTCCGGGTGTGGGCAAAGCCCTGAAAGATGTGGATATCGACGACAATGCTTTCAAGAGCATCGAAGCGATCATCTATTCCATGACTCCGGACGAACGTGTCAACCCGGCTATCCTGAACGGTTCACGCCGCCAGCGTATCGCCAAGGGTAGCGGTACGACTATCCAGGAAGTGAACAAGCTGATCAAGCAGTTCGACGAAACGCGTAAGATGATGCGTATGCTGACTGCCGCCAAACCGGGAAGCAAGAAATTCCCTTCATTTAAAAGATAAATCCGAAAAGATAATAGAATATGGAAGAGCAACAGTACAAACTATTGGATGGAAAGGCTGTTTCTGCCCAGATGAAGCAGGAGATGGCTGAAGAAGTAGCTCAGATCAAGGCTGCAGGCGGTAAGATTCCGCATTTGGCGGCTATTTTGGTCGGTCATGACGGCGGTAGCGAGACGTATGTCGCCAGCAAGGTGAAAACCTGCAATGAGATCGGTTTCAAGTCGACACTGATCCGTTACGAAAGCGATGTGACTGAGGAAGAACTTCTGCGCAAAGTGGACGAATTGAATAACGACCCCGATGTGGACGGATTCATCGTGCAGCTTCCTTTGCCGAAGCATATCTCTGAACAGAAGATCATCGAAGCGATCGACTATCGTAAAGATGTGGACGGTTTCCATCCGATCAATGTGGGACGCATGTCCATTGGTCTTCCTTGTTTCGTGTCGGCTACTCCGGCCGGTATTCTGGAACTGTTGCGCCGTTATGAAATCCCGACACGCGGCAAACATTGCGTAGTCTTAGGACGTAGCAATATCGTAGGCAAGCCGATGGCAACCCTGATGATGCAGAAGGCTTATCCGGGTGACTGCACGGTTACTGTCTGCCACAGCCGTTCGGAAAACTTGAAGGAGATGTGCCAGAGTGCCGATATTATTATCGTAGCTTTAGGCGTGCCTGAATTCCTGAAAGGCGATATGGTGAAAGATGGCGTTGTGATTGTTGATGTCGGAACGACGCGCGTGCCGGATGCAACCCGCAAAAGCGGCTTTAAGCTGACGGGCGATGTCAAGTTTGACGAAGTCGCTCCCAAAGCGTCTTATATCACGCCGGTTCCGGGAGGTGTCGGTCCTATGACAATTATCTCTTTGATGCGTAATACCCTTCTGGCAGGGAAGAAAGCTATTTATAAATAATATAGTGGGGTTGCCTCGACATACCTTGTTCCCGCGCTTGATGCGGGACCGCAAAGGAACAAGCCTTATGATGAATAAGATTTGTTCCTTTGTCGTTTATTTATTCCTTTTTAGTTGCCTGCCGCTCTCCGCCCAGGATTCGCTGACAATCTTGTTTGCGGGGGATGCCATGATGCACCAGGCGCAGCTCGATAATACCCGGAAAGGAGATTCTTTTGATCTGAGCGGTTACTTTTCGAATATAGAGAAAGAGGTGAAGGCTGCGGATATTGCTGTCGTGAACTTTGAGGTTCCGTTGGGAGGGAAACCTTATAGCGGTTATCCCGCTTTCAGTGCGCCGGAAGACTTTGCTTTGGCTTTGCAGAAGGCGGGTTTCGATTTCTTCCTGTTAGCAAATAATCATTGTCTTGACAGGCGGACACGAGGACTTGTGCGTACTATCCGGATGCTGGATTCCCTCGAAATACGCCATACCGGGACTTTCCTGGATCGTGACCATCGGCATTGTACGTATCCGATGTTGCTCCGCAAGAAGGATTTCCGTATCATCATGCTTAATTATACTTATGATACCAACGGTCTGACGGTCGATACGCCCCGTATTGTCAACTATATCGACAAACAGGTGATGGAGGCGGATATTGCCGAAGCTAAACTTTTTAATCCTGACTTTATTATTGCCAATATGCATTGGGGATTGGAATATGAGCAGATGCCTTCCCGTGAACAACGCCGGTTGGCAGACTGGTTGCTGGGGCAAGGTGTGGATTTGGTTATCGGTTGCCATCCGCATGTCGTCCAACCTATGGAACTTCGGAAAGGGGAGGACGGCGTCCCCGATCGTTTGGTCGTCTACTCATTAGGCAATTTTATCTCAAACATGAGCCGGGAACATACGGACGGAGGTGCAATGGTAAAAGTAGTCCTGTGCCGGAAAGGGCTACGCCGATATATTGCCTCCGCACAATATTCATTGGTTTATTCCTCCCGGTATGTAAATAAACGGGGAAAAGAAGATATCCGGGTCGTTCCGGCGGCATCTTGGTCGGAGAAGAATCAAAATGGCTCTTTTTCAGTCGATTCGGCATTAATTAAGTATGTAAAGAATACCCGTTTGCTTCTAAATGGAAACAATAAAGCGGTTGATGAGTATGTTTTTGATTAAAAAAAGTGTCCGGAATGTTTGGAGCTTAAAATAAAATATCTATCTTTGCACCGTCTTAAAGGAAACGTGGTTCGTTAAGATAAACATGGTGAGAGTAGCTCAGTTGGTTAGAGCATCGGATTGTGGTTCCGAGGGTCGTGGGTTCGAGCCCCATCTTTCACCCGTAAGGCTATCCTGAAAAGGATGGCCTTTTTTATTATGTCCATTCATCGGTAGCCGATTTAGGGATCACCCGATAATCATGGCTCACCCCGAAAAGTTGTGGAGAAAGCAAAAAATAATTATTTTTGCTCAATGGAAACAGGTTACGAACTATTCTTACCCGAAGGCATATTGACTTACTTTGAAGTAACCCATGCCGATCGCACAGCAACAGCCATATTAATATACTTAGATGAGAAGGACTTATCCGAGGAAGAACGAAGTGGAAAACAT
>NZ_QUDI01000033.1:0-69667 GCF_003477465.1 Parabacteroides sp. AF48-14 | reverse complement strand
ACTATCCTTTTTTCAAAGGGTCTTGATTTAAATGGATAAGCATAAATCTATATATTTCTTTGCTTACGTGACAAAGGAAGGCCTTATATTTGACGTAAACAAATAAAAACAATCTATTTTTATAAATATTGAATTTTCGGGGTTTTTAGACCGTAAATGCAGGTATATTATCAGCTTTTACCGAAATACAGATGTAACAACTTCGCTTTCGTATCAACTTCCAAGCCTGTACAAGACTATTATAGTAGCGATAGATATTCCAAGAAAGTTAATGAAGTTCCCCCCCCAAGAAATATCGGGTGAGCCGCTTTTTTTGGTCTGAAAAATACGTTTTATACAATAAGTCCTTGAATATTGAAAAAAGTATCCATGCCCATCCATCTAAAATTTCATGGGCATGCAATCCAATTTCCATGGGCATTGATACGGGCTTGGAGTATTGATGCGTTAGTCTAAAAAAATGAAAAGAAATAAAATGTTGGATAAAGTGAGGGTGTGGTATTAGATAAGTTTTGAGCTACCGCAGTCTTTACAGAACTAAGTCGGCATAGCCTCTCTTTTAGGCCCATTTATTGAAGCTGATTTTTATAATAAGGCTTTTTTAGGTAAAGAAATTATTCGTACCCGCATAAATAGTTACATTGTAACGTGTTAACTTCTATATCTTGACGTTTTCTCGGACAGCCTTGTTTAATTTTAGAAGAACAGGCTTCTTTATTTAAATATTTTACTTAATTTTGTAGCGGATAAAAAATGCTTCTTCTAAGAAGCGGCTCAAGGAAAGATATTGAGGGGGTACTTTTAATATTTTTCTTATAGCTGTGTACGATAAATCAATAAAATAACCTTAGTTCTGTAAAGACTATGGTAACTTTTGGTTAAGTATATTATATAAAAATGCGTGTAAAATTCTAAAAAAAACGATAGGCCTATGAGATGAATGTGTAAAAAACTTATCAAGAGGTTGATTCCTCTACAATGAGCTGATGAAGCTTTGGATTTTAAATCTATTTATTATTAACCTTTTTATAATAATACGAAAAATGCAACAAAAACAGAATTGTGACTTTCCCTCAGGATGGAATGGTTCAATATCTCGAGTAACGAAAATCACTTGCGGACTACTCTTTTGCTTGACTACAGGAGTCTTTGCAGCGGGTGAAAATGTTGAATTGTTAACTTCAAATCGAATCGAAAATGCAGCGCCTGACCAAGTAGGAAAAACTGTTACTATTATGGTTCAGGACGAAATGGGGCCTGTCATTGGGGCTAACGTGGTGGTGAAAGGAACGACAAACGGAAACATCTCAGATGTAGACGGAAAGGTCATCCTGCAAAATGTTCCGAACAACGCGACCTTAGTGATTTCTTATATCGGATATATCACTCAGGAAGTAAAAGTCGGCAGTCTCTCGACAATCAATGTGAAATTGGTTGAAGATACTAAAACACTTGAAGAAGTAGTCGTAATCGGTTATGGCTCTTTGGATAAAAAACAGGTAACCAGCGCTATCACTTCTTTGAAGGCAGACGATCTGATGGTTGGTGTCAGTGGCGCCGATATTTCGGCTTCCCTGCAAGGTAAAATTGGCGGTTTGGTGATGTATAATTTAGGTAGTGCCAATGCCGGAACAACTTTCCAGTTACGTGGTATGACTTCTATCAACTCCGGAAAATCACCTCTTATCGTGATTGACGGTTTCCCAGGTGGTGATATTCGTTCACTGACACAGGATGATATCAAGTCTATTGATGTTCTGAAAGACGGCTCTGCCGGCGCTATTTACGGTACTCGTGCGGCTTCCGGTGTGATTTTGATCACTACCAAGAGCGGTTCGGACACGAATGGGAAAGTCAAGCTGACGTATAGTAACGAATTCACGAAGAAACAAAACTACAACGCTCCCGAAATGCTGTCCGGGCGTGAATATGCCGAACATAATATTGGTACGGATTACGGTTCGGATACAAACTGGTGGGACGAGATGATCAATAAAGATAATTTCTCGCAAAAACATCATTTGGCATTGGAAATGGGTACGGAAAAAGCACAGGTTTATACCTCTTTCTTTTATGAAAAGAATCAGGGTATTGCCTTGCAGGACGAACGCCAGGATTATGGCGGACGTGTGAATGCGTCTTTCAAACTGTTCGACGACTGGTTGGAAGTCCGTCCGGTTATAGACTATCGCCAGGCTGCCCGCAACAACCACTTCCCGAATTTCCAGCAGGCCATGCGTAACAATCCAACCCGTTCGCCGTACGATCCGGAAAGCGAGACCGGTTATAATGTGTGGCTCAATGAGTCGTTAGACTATAACGTAGTGGCGGATGTTATGCTTGCTGATTACTATGGATTGGATAAATGGTTCAAGCCGGAAGTAAATTTGAAATTGAATATTAAACCTATTCCGGGCTTAAACTATCAGCAGGTTATAGGTTATGAAAATCGCCAATGGGAATTACACGAATATTGGCCCAGAACACATCGCGACGAGATGGACAACTCACGTAAGGGACATGCTCATTTGTATTTTGAAAAAAAGGAACATTTGACATCAGAAGGTTATTTTTCTTATATAAAAGATTTTAAAGGAGGGCATAACCTAAATGCGACAGCCGGTTATTCTTATTTTGAGTATAACAAGGAATACTTCGGTATGGATAATTACAATTTTTCTGTCGATGGTATCAAGTATTGGGATATGGGACAGGGTAGTTATCTGTCTGATGGAAAAGCCGGGATGACTTCCAATAAATCGGTTACGGAACGCCTGTTCTCTGTTTTTGCCCGTGCCAATTATTCTTATCAGGATAAATATATGCTTTCCGCCTCTATCCGTCATGAAGGCTCTTCCAAGTTTGCTGCTGACAACCGCTGGGCGAATTTCTGGTCTGCAACGGCGGGCTGGCGTATCTCGAACGAAGAATTCATGAAAGACTTCACTTGGTTGGATGACTTGAAGATTCGTTTCGGTTATGGTGTTACCGGTAATAATGACTTTAGTGCGACTTATATGGCCAATATGTTAGGCTCGGATACGAACTGGATGTTGCCGAACGGTACGTGGGCTTATTCGTATGGAAAGTCGCAAAATGTCAATCCGAATTTAGGATGGGAAGAAAAGAAGGAGTGGAACCTGGGTGTCGATTATTCTTTCTTTAATGGCCGTCTGTATGGTAAGTTCGACTACTATCGGCGTAAGGTGGAGAATCTGTTATTTGAAGTGAAGGTCCCGCAACCGCCTTATACGCAGGGAACTCAAATGCAAAACATCGGTAGCATGGAAAGTAAAGGTTGGGAATTTGAAGTAGGTGGTGACATTATCCGTACGAAAGATTTCAGTTGGTCTTCCAATATAAACCTGAGCCACAATAAAGGTAAGATCCTTACTTTGGAAGGCGATAACTCGTATCATAACGGTAACGGTTTCGTCGCTCCGGGAACTCCGGGCGATGCCGCTCGTATGGAAGCAGGATCGACAATCGGTTCATTCTATATTTGGAAATTTGCCGGATTCGATGATGATGGCAGTTTCCTGTTGTACAACAAGGATGGCGAAGTGATCCCGGCTGCCCAGAAAACGGAAAACGACAAACAGTATATAGGCAACTATACTCCGAAATTGATTATCGGATGGAGCCATACGTTGACGTATAAGAACTTTGATTTAGGCATCAATTTGCGTAGCTGGATTGATTTCGACGTGTATAATACTATTAATATGTATTACGGCATCCAGGGACAAGGTAACCTGAATGTATTGAAAGACGCTTATGGCAAGTTCAACCATATTAAAGGTGAAAAGCAGGTTTGCGACTACTACTTGGAAGATGGTACATTCCTGAAGATCGATGCCATTACTTTGGGCTATACACTCCCGATGAAGAAATATACGAATAATTTGATCGATCGCATCCGTATTTACGGTACGGTAGGAAACGTATGTACGATTACGGGTTATAGCGGTATGAATCCGGAAGTCAATATTACCGGTTGGGATCAGGGTACGGAAAAATTCTGGGATACAGAACGCTTCTATCCGGTTACCCGTACTTGGACATTAGGTATGCAGTTTAACTTCTAATACAAGATTGTAAGATGAAAAAGAAAAATATATTCCAATTGTTTTTAGCCGGAGTGATCTGCCTGCTGTACACTACTTCGTGTAGCGTTGATCCTGAGTTTTATTCGCAGGTGGTTCCGGAAACATTCTATAGTTCTCAAGATGCCGTATGGCAGCGTTTCAACCGTCCGTTTACACACTGGCGTTGGTATATTGCCCATGATGAACCCCGTTGGGCGTTGCAAGAGTTGGGAACGGATGAATATTGTCTGCCGACACGCGGTAGCGACTGGTATGACGGGGCGAACTATCAGAAGTTCCACCATCATGAATATACGGAAGATATGACACGCGTAGAAACAGGCTGGACCAACTTCGCGATGGGTGTCGCTTTGTCTTGGGATGCGTTGGAAGATCTGGAAAATGTCGATTTCGATGCGCTGGGCTTTCCGGAAGGTACACGTGAATCCATGTTGAACCAGCAGCGTACGTTGGCTGCCTCATTCTATATAGACGGCTTGGATTTCTTCGGTGGAGTACCTTTGTACACGACGACCCAGAGCGAGGTGAAAGGACGTTCGACAGATGTCGAGACTTTTAATTTTATCGATTCGTTGTTGAAAATAGCAGTTCCGAATCTCCCGATCAAAGAAGAATTGGGTGGAATGGAAACCGGTTCGATCAACCGTGCAGCCGGGGCGGCTTTGCAGGCTCGTTTGTATTTCAATGCCAAGTCTTATATCGGTAAGGAGATGTTTACGGAAGCGGCCCAGATTTGCCAGGATATCATTGACGGCAAATACGGCCAGTATGCTTTGGAATCGGATTGGACCAATATTTTCGGGTTCGACAATGAGAGATGCCCGGAAATAATCTGGTCTGTACCAAGCCAGAATGCAAAGACCGAGACAGATGCTATGTATTGGACGTGGCAGGTGCCTTACAATTATAAGAACTATTTAGGTGGTCTGGAAGGTTCCGGATCTAATAATGGTATCGGTTTGATTCCGAGTCTGGACCCGACCGGCAAGCGTTATCCGTATAAGTTGGGCGGAGCGTATGCCAAGTTCAATGACAAAGATATCCGGAAACAACCGTATGTATATGAAGGTAACGGAAAATATCGTGGAATGTTTATCGTTGGCAAATTGGTGAATCCGTTGAATCCTGAATGGGTTTGTACAGGTACGCGTGAGTATGCCGGTGAGGTCATCACGGTTGTCGACCAGGTAGCTTATTTTGCTAAAGTGGGAAAAGACCCGCAGTATCCGGATCTGGCTTCCTTGCCTTCTACGATTGCAACTGCTGAAGAAAACTCCTGTGTACGTGTGACGAAACGCAGCCCGCGTCCTAATCAGGATGAGTTTAAGCGTAAAGGTGATCCGGATTGTCCTGTTATCCGTTTGGCTGAAATCTACTATATGTTGGCAGAATGTAAAATGCGTGCCGGTGACAAGCAAGGAGCAGCCGATCTGATCAATACGGTTCGTAAACGCTACTTTGAAGACGGAGTCGATCCGGATCCGGTGACTGCTGCCAATCTGGATAAATACCGTATGCTGGATGAATGGCAATTGGAGTTTTTAGCTGAAGGACGCCGCCGTACGGACTTGATCCGCTGGGATGCTTATGTGACGGAAGACTGGTGGGATCATAAGGCGACTAACAATCCGAACTTCAATCGTTTCCCGATCCATTACAGTTTGATCGGCGCTAATAACCTGTTGGAACAGAATCCGGGTTATGGTAGCAAATAAGACATAAATAACGATCAGTTCTTTAGATCTCTGAAAGGGAGAGGAATGGCTGCGGATAAGCGGCATCCTCTCTTCTTTTATTTTCAATCTGAAATAATGTTGCTATATGAAATGGAAAACACTTGCTTTCTGGTTGTTTGTCTTTACCGGGATTTACTTTTTCTTCTGCTCTTTTAATCCTTATTTCTATGGGCGGCAGGAAGAAGTGCAATTGTTTTTTCCTGAATGTAAAATCATTTGGGAGATGCTACGTGAGCCAGGTGGTTTTTGTACGGTTTTAGGGCAGGCAATTGTGCAATATTATCCTGATTTGTCGGTGGCTTTGATTATTAATAGCTTCTTACTTTGTACTATCGGTTTTCTTTGTTATTCACTCCTGCAGGAAATAGCACCACGTGTTTATAACTTATTTTTAGCTTTAGTTCCGGTTTTCGGATTGATGAGGGTTCATATTCGTCCCGAATACGTGTTGGACGGGACGATCGGACTTTGTCTGATGATGCTGTTATTGTATGTTTTTGTACGTGTCCGGAAGGTGAGGGCGCGATTTTGGTATGGAGTAGGCAGCACTGTGGCGCTTTATTTGCTGGCCGGGCAGTTGGCGGCGCTTTATGGGATCCTATTGGTTGTTTTGAGTTATTTATGCGGACGGGAGAAATGGTACCATTTGTTTGTTGCGTTATTGGCTGGGGTAGCCTTGACTTATGCCGGTATTCGCTTGGCTATCTGTATTCCGTTGACAGACGGTATTTATTCGGAGCGCTACCAGGAGGTGCAGATGCAGCCGGACTCTTATATCTATTTTGTATGGATACGTTTTACACTTCTCCTTTTTCTTCTTCTTTTGATTGGAACGGGTATGAAATATCTGCCTTGGAATAAAATTTTACAAAAGGTAATTGTGACTGGTTGTACGGTTGTTGTCCTTTTCTTTTTTTCCTCTTTCTGTTTACCGAATCAATATGATGTGCAAAACATGTTGATGGATGAATTGTCCGACCTGCAGCAGAAAGGAAATTGGGATGCGATCATTCAAATGCATCAGGGGAAAAAAGTAAGAAATTATATTAGCCTTAATTATCTGAATATGGCATTGGCGCAAAAAGGTCGTTTAGGGAATGAGCTGTTTCATTATGATCAGAGAGGCCCGCTAAGTCTTTTGGCTTCCTGGAACAGGACTTACTATATGAGCTGCCTGTTAAGCGATATTCATTATATGATCGGCGATATCAGCCTTTCCGAAGGATATGCAATGGAGGGCCTGACGCTTGCTAAACGGGGCGGGAGTCCTCGTATGCTTCAGCGATTGGTGAAAATCAGCCTGATACGGAATGATTTTGATCTGGCAAATAAATATTTGGATATACTCGCCCGGTTACCCCATTATCGCCGGTGGGCGGAAATATATGAGGATTATGTTTACCACCCTGAAAGAATAAAGCAGGATAAAGAACTTTCGGCAAAAACTCTGTCTTCATCCCGGCCGGATAATTTGCTTTGCCTGATTGAACTCGACAGTCTTTGGATGGGACATATTGAGGAATCTGGCACAAACCGGATTGCATGGGAGTATTTAGGTTGCTCTTATTTGTTGGCAAAGGAGATGGAGAAGTTCAAAGCGTTTTTGCTACGTACAGGACTACTTCCGGAGGGGCAATCTCTTCCTGTCCATTTTCAGGAGGCAGCTTTAGTTTTGGCTGTAGAAGATGTTTCCATACTCGATACCGTACCGGTTCGTACTGAAATCTTACAGCGATATAAACAATTCCAGAAAGATATTTTGAAGATCAAAAATAGTAGCGACGGGTTCGCCTGGCTTTATCAGCAATATGGGGATACTTTCTGGTTCTATTATTATTGTAAAAAATTGAATGGATAGCATATGAATTACCTGTATTCTATATTATTGGCTTGTGCGGTTCTTTTTTCTGCTTGTAACGAGGTCTTACCCGATGCGAAAATGGCGAAAGGAGAAGTTGAGATATTTCCGGACTATAAGGAGGTCACTATTCCCTGCAATATCTCCCCTCTGAATTTTAAACTGAAAGAGCCTTCCAAAGCAATCCTTCATTTATCGGGGAAAGATCAGCAAATACAGGTGAAATCCGATCAGGGTTCTTTTCTGATACCGGAGAAAAAGTGGCGTAGGCTGTTGGAAGCATCGGCTGGCGGTACAATAATGGCCAAAGTCTATATCTATAAGCATTATAATTGGTATCAATATGAAGCTTTTCCCATTCATATTGCTAAAGAAAAAATAGATCCGTATCTGGTCTATCGCCGTATCGCTCCTGGTTACCGGATGTGGAACGAGATGGGCATATATCAGCGTAATCTGGAAAATTTTACAGAGACTGCTTTCCTGAGTAATAAGCAAACGAACAATAGCTGTATGAATTGCCATTCCTTCTGTATGCAAAGCCCAGACCGGATGCTTTTTCACCAGCGTATGACACATGCCGGGACCTATATACTAATAAATGGCAAAATCGAAAAACTCGATACGAAGTTGGAGCAAACCATATCGGCATTGGTTTATCCCTATTGGCATCCCTCCGGACGTTTCGTGGCTTTCTCAACGAACGAAACGAAGCAAGATTTTCATCTTTCGGATGCCAACCGGATAGAAGTGTTCGACAACAGATCGGATATTGTCGTTTATGACATCGAAAAGCATGAGGTTTTTACTACTCCGTTACTGTTTTCCGGGGAGAACATGGAAACTTTCCCAGCTTTTTCGCCGGATGGAAAGCGGTTGTATTTTTGTTCTGCACCGGTTAGGCAGATGCCTGAATCTTATCGGGAAATCAAATATAATCTGTTGAGCATAGCGTTTGATCCGGAAACCCGCGTGTTCGGACATGAAATAGATACGCTTTATAATGCCGTCCAGGAGGGTCGGAGTGCTAAATTTCCACGTATCTCTCCCGATGGTCGTTATTTGATGTACACGCTTTCGGATTACGGTAATTTTTCTATCTGGCACAAAGATGCCGATTTACGTCTGTTGGATTTGACTTCAAATAAAACAGATACTTTAGCGCAGGTGAATAGTGATGATGTAGAAAGTTACCATTCGTGGAGTAGTAGTAGCCGGTGGTTTGTGTTTAGTAGCCGGCGGGAGGACGGATTATATACGCGTCCTTATATTTGTTATGTCGATAAAAATGGCGAAGCAGGGAAACCTTTTTTATTGCCTCAAAAGGAACCGGACTATTATGAGTTGTCACTCTTTTCTTTTAATATACCGGAGCTTGTTAAGGGGGAAATCAAAACAGATACTTATAAGCTGATCGATATTAGCAAATATGGGGCAACGACCGGAATCTCCTTTGTAAGATAATTAGCTCCTCTGCGAATACACATATAAGCATCTACTTAATAATAGATTACGGCTCAGTTTAAACCTGGAAAGAAGTGAAGCTGTTTCTAATTATTTAAGAAAAAACATCAAAACAACTACCACCTACCACCTTTTTGCGCATGTTGCTGATAATTATATAATTATCGGGTGGTAGATAGGTGTTAGGTAACCTTTTTACCGACACCACCTGACACCCGATCAACATATTGTCATCTATCTGCTTCGCTTCGTAGGAAACTAATCCGTTTCCAACTATCAACTAAGTCAAAGCATACAGTAAACTATTGTGTAAGATATTGTGGACTGTTCATACATAGTACTACCTATCGCATATAGGTAGTTACTACGTATCGGCAACAGGTAGTAACTATGTATCGCCTATAAGTAGTAACTACCTGTTATTAATGACTGATATGCCGTGACTTAGTTCACTGTTGTTTTCGGATTAGTTTACTGTATGTTTTGACTTAATTTATAGGTAGGGAGGTGGAATTTATATGTATGTTGGTCGGTGTTGGTAAAAAGGTACCTACCACCACCTACCACCTACCACCCACCTGACACCAGGTGAACTGATTGATTATAAACTATATAACCACAAAAGGTGTTAGGTGTTGGTTCAATTACACTTTTTTTTTCAAAAAAGTATCAAATAGAGTCGGAGAGACCAGATAAAGATGGGAGATGGTTTGTTTCTAAAAAAAACTGAACCGCCTTGTTCCCGCGTCGGAGCGCGGGAACGGGATAGCTCAAAACTGGCAAATAATGAATTTATTTATCCCTAATGATTATCGGGTGAGCCCAAAACAGGCTTTACTTCCTGATTAATGACTAATATTCTTTATCAGTCAGGAAATCGATCATCCGTATGATTGCGCGGCTACATGCCGGGCAGAACGGGGCGTAATCGCGCATCATGCAGTGATCCATAGGACGGTAGATACCTTTGGAGATGTAGCCGCCGCCTTCGAATACGCCGGCTTTATCTTTGTGCGCTGCGTCGAGTGGGGTCGGAACCGGAGTATTGGCCGGCAACAGGTCTTTCCATTTGCTGTCGAAGTCGACCAATGTCGTGATGTTCGGTTCCCACGGTTCGTATTTCAGGTTATAAAAGTCCTGGTAAGCCACTTCCGAAGAGAAATACTCGTCAGCTAATCCGGCAAAACTATGTCCGAATTCGTGTGTAAAGACATCCGGAGTGCGAGGATTATCGGCTGTTCCGCAAGCATAGAAGTTATACATACCGCCACCGCCGTACATATCCGTATTGATCAGCAGGAAGACCGCATCGCAGGGTACGTTCCAAACGGCATCGCGGATCGGTTTCATATCTTGGGTCGTCAGGTAACGGTCTACTCCGAACGTGTAATAACCGGAGTTGAGAGCCGTGTTCTTGAAAATGCCTTTGCCGGAAATATCCGTACCTGATTCTTCTGAAACCAGTTCGACAGCCCAGACATTGAAGTCATTGCGACGTGTTGTGAAAGGAGGAGTTGCGAATAATGCCTCCGTGAAGCGTTTGGCATCAGCTACGAATTTCTCCTGTTCGGCAGCCGTGTAACCTTCCGCGATAAAGACGAGGTCTACTTTTTCCGATGAATCCCCGTTATTTTGTATCTGATAGACTTTGTTCTCTTTTAGTTTTCCCCTGTCGATAAAGATACTTTTCGGATCGACTTCCTGTTTCAGCAGTGGGTGGAACTGCATATCGGCTTTGTCCCGTGCCGTGATTTCTACATAAACGGGAGCTTTCGGGTAGGGGATGGAAGCGCTGTTCGTCCAGGACTGTGTTTCCGTTTTAGCCTGTTCCGTCGAACGCCATTCTTCAAACAAGGTGTTGAAGCCACGTGAATAAATCAACTTATTGCTCGCTTTGTCATACACGTTAATATAGTAACCGCCATAATTGAACTTATCGATCAGGTTCTTTACCGGACCGCCCCATGTCGGTTCTTCGCGTAGCTGCTGGATGGCCGCTGCCTGGGATTTGAGATTGCCGCTTAGGGCAAAATCAACCCGGAGACTTTTCTTTTCAAAATATTTATCGAAGTCATTCTGTGCAAATACAGAAATGCTACAGAGAATGGTGATAAGCAAGAGTGAAATCTTTGTTTTCATATTAGTATGCGTTATATGTGTAATTCATACTCGCAAATATAAGGTTTTTTGTAGATTTGCCAGATGATATGCTTAAATATGTAACAATTATGTTTCGAGAGATAAGAAGAAAAGACCGGGTATTAGATGAAGAAGGTATAGTAGAGTTACTGGAAACGGGTGAATACGGCTTCCTTTCGATGGTGGGGACGGATGGCTTCGGATATGGGATTCCGATTTCTTTTGTAAAGGAAGGAGAGAGCATCTATTTTCACTGTGCACCGGAAGGATATAAATTGGAATGCCTTCGGGAGAACCCGAAAGTGAGTTTCTGTGTAGTAGGAGAAACGCGTGTTATTCCGAATCAGTTTACAACGGCCTATGAGAGTGCACTTGTATTCGGTACGATGCAGTTGGAACTTTCGGAAGAAGAGTGCAGGCATGCATTACGTCTGCTGGCAAAAAAATATTGCTCCGGTTTTGAAGCGATAGGAGAGAAGTATATCGATAAATCTTTTCATCGGACGAATGTCTTGCGGTTGGATATCGAACATATCTCTGGTAAATGTAAAAGAATAAAGGAATAAAAGAATTGGCAGTGACAGCCGACTGCTTTTCCCAAAAAGGTTTGGCGACCAAAACAGAATATACCAAATCAACGGCCAACTGTCAACTGCTTTTCTCTATTGTGAATCAGTGTTTGCTCAGATATCCGGAAACACCTTCGTTCGTTGCCTTCATCGCGTCTTTGCCTTTCGACCAGTTTGCCGGACAGACTTCGCCGAACTCTTCGAAGTGCTGCAAGGCGTCTACCATACGGATCGCTTCGTCCACGTTACGTCCTAACGGCAGGTCGTTGATTACATAGTGACGGATTTTGCCCTCCTTATCGATCAGGAACAGGCCCCGGTAAGCAACAGGGGCGCCTGTGGCAACCAATTCGCCTTCTTCGTTAGTCAGGTAGTCGGCTGCCAATACGCCGTAGTTTTCTGCAATTGTTTTGGAGAAGTCTGCAACGATCGGATATTTCACCCCATGAATACCACCTTTGTTCTTATCCTGATTCAACCATGCAAAGTGAGAAAATTCGGAGTCGACGGAGCAGCCGACCACTGCAACATCGCGCTTCTCAAATTCACCCAGTTTTTCCTGGAAAGCGTGAAGCTCGGTCGGACAGACAAACGTAAAGTCCATCGGATAGAAAAACAGAACGACATATTTCTTCCCTAAGTATTGTTCCAGAGAAAAGTCTTCAACAATTTGATTACCGTTGATAACGGCGGGAGCATGAAACTCCGGCGCCTTTTTACCTATTAATGCTTTCATATTACTAATGTGTTTTTGTTTAACTATTCCCATAACAAGATAATGCCCTCCTTTGTTGGATAACGGCTATTGTAATATAATTGTAAAAAGAATGAAGTATAGTTGTTATTCTTACACTCTACTTTTGCGGCGTAAAGAACAACAAATAATGAAGCATATTCTACTCGTTTTAATTCTAATCCAAAGTACAGCCTCTCTGGCTGCTACCACAGTAAAAGGTTTGGTAAAAGATGCACAGACTGGTGAAGAGCTTATCGGTGCAGCTGTCTATGTAAAAGAAAGTCCCGGAACAGGAACTACAACCGGTTTGGACGGGACGTTTACCCTGAAGAATGTCCCGGAAGGGAAAAGCGTGACATTAGTGTGCAGTTATATCAGTTATGAAACACAGGAGCAAAAAGTGAATACTCTTTCCGGTCAGGATGTTGTGTTCAAGATGAAACCTTCGGCAATGGATCTGGAGGGTGTCACGATCATAGCAACGAATCCGGGACGAACCGAAGCCGGTGCCCGGGGGATTGAAAAACAGGCAATGAATGTTGTTAACGTCATGAGTGCAAAAGCTATCGAACTTTCGCCCGACATTACGGTTGCCAATGTTATCCAGCGTATGTCCGGCGTGACGGTCGAACGCAATAGTAGCGGCGAAGGACAATACGCCATTCTGCGGGGTATGGACAAACGTTACAATTATACGTTGGTGAACGGAGTGAAGATTCCGAGTCCTGATAATAAGAACCGCTTTGTTCCGCTGGATATCTTCCCTTCTGAAATGCTGGACCGTTTGGAAGTGACCAAATCTTTGACCGCTAATATGGAAGGAGACGGAATCGGGGGCGCTGTCAACCTGATTATGAAGGACGCACCTTCCGAACGCCAGTTTACGGCAAATCTGTCGACCGGCTATAATGCGATGTATTTCGACCGTGACTTCCAGTCTTTCAATCGGGGGGTGATCGTAAAGAAATCTCCTTATGAAGCGATGGGGAAACCGGACGATTATAAAGTGACAATGGAGGATTTTACGACTGCCAACCTGCACATGAAATGGAAGAAACAGTTGCCTGACTTGACTGGCGGTCTTTCTTATGGCGACCGTTTCTTTGCTGATAAATTAGGGGTTATGTTGGCAGGAAGTTATCTGAATACAAATCGTGGAAAGGAGAGTCAACTCTATTATCAACCGGGGTCAAGCCATAACGGGATAGAGTATCGTAATTATTCTTCCCGGCAGACACGTATCGGTGCGCATGCCAAACTGGATTATTCCATAAACAGCAATCATAAGTTGGCATGGTATAACGGTTATATGGACATGAGCGAAGCCGAAGTTCGTGACGGGGAAGATGAAAAAGAGCGCGCCGTCCGTATGCGATGGAATCATCAATATATTATCAACTCGACCTTAAAAGGCGAACATGTATTCCTGCATGATGGGGCTTTGCGTCTGAACTGGTCGGCTGTCCTGTCTAAGGCATATAGCGAAACTCCCGACAATGCGGAAATCTATCTTCTCGGTTCGCACATCTCTTCTACGGATGCGGCCAAACGCCGTTGGGAACATAACTCGGATAAAGACAAGGCCGGATATCTCGATTTGATGTATAAGCTGAAACTTGATGGAGGAAAGAGTGTTGATTTCTCCGCCGGCGGTATGTTCCGGGATAAGAAACGCGACAGCTTCTTTAATGAATATACATTCAACTCGGCTACCGGAACCCAAAATCCGCAGTACATAGACAAGGATTGGTATAACTTTGATGAAATACAGTTTGTGCCCCGTCCTTACGGGAATATCGGTGATCCGCTGAATTATGATGCAACGGAAAAGATCGGAGCCGGATATGGAATGGTAAAATATACATGGGACAAGTGGGAACTGATCGCAGGTGTGCGTATAGAACATACCGACCAGGGATATGTCCTGAAATTCCCGCGCGATGTCGATCCGGAGGGTAATCAGAATTATACGGACATATTGCCGAGTTTCCATGCCAAATACGGCATCCATCAGAATGTAAACCTGCGTTTCTCTTATGCACGGGCCATAAACCGTCCGAGCTTTTTCGAGATTGTTCCCTATAACATAATCAATGAAGACTATAAGGAAAAAGGGAATCCGGAGTTGAAACATACGGTTGCCGACAATATCGATTTGAGGTATGAGTTTTTCCCGAAATCTTCCGAACAGTTTATGGTGGGCCTGTTCTATAAAAACATTCAAGACCCTATCGAATACGGTTTGCTGAATGAAGGGCAGGATACCTATTACAAGCCAATGAACTTCGGCGATGCGCGGAACCTTGGGCTGGAGGTGGATATTATGAAATACTTCAACTGGTTCGGAATAAAAGCGAACTATACTTATACGCATTCGAAGGTTACAACGGATAAGCGCATCATGGAAGGCTCGGATGTAAAGTCTGTAAGCCAGTCCCGTCCGTTGTTCGGACAGGCAGCCCATGTAGCGAACCTCTCTCTTCTTTTCAAGAATGTCAAACAGGGTTGGGAGGGACAGTTGTCCGCCAGCTATACCGGCAAGCGCTTAAGTGATATCTCTAACTGGTTTGATGATGATATCTGGGAAGACGGCTATACCCGGTTGGATGCTTCGGTAGAGAAGAACTTCAAAAACGGGATAAGCTTGTTCGGCAAGGCTTCCAACCTGTTGGATATACCGGTGTTACGCTATATTCAAAACGGACCTCATACGGAAAGTGTGGATTCCGACCGCCATAAAGGAAATGTGATCGAACGGAAAGAATGGCACGGGCAATCCTTCATGATCGGTATCAGATATAAACTTTAAATAACAATTATATTAATATTTACATTAAGTATTTATTTTATGAAATTCAATGCATTATTTGTAAGTGCAGCCCTAATGACAATGACTTTGGCTGCTTGTAGTGAAGACGATCCAATTAATCCGGATAATAACCAGGGAGGTGGCGGCGAAGAGCCAACGATAGAAACCGTGGAAGGAAATGTTGAAGGTACTTGGGAAGCAAATACCATCATCAATGTATCGGGCCATATTACGGTTCCGGCCGGTAAATCTTTAACGATTGAAGAAGGCGTACAGATTATTTTTGAAGATAAAGGTGTCGGTGCCAACCATGTACCCATCGAGTTTACGGTAGATGGCAACCTGTATTGTAAAGGAACTGCCGAAAAACCGGTCCTGTTCTCTGTTGCAGAGGAAGATCGTAAGAAAGAAAACATTTTCGCCGGTCTGTGGGGCGGCATCGTAGCCTCGAACAGCTGCGGGGAGATGCTGATCGATCATGCAATCATCGAATATACGGGTGGTCAGGTTGTAGAAGGTTCTCCGGCTGCAACTAATGGCATATATACTGCCGGTGATGATGCGTATCCGCAGATTACGACTAACAATATCAATGGAAAATATATTATTACCAACTCGGTTCTGCGTAACGGCTGGTCTGATGGTATCTATTTGATGGGCGGCCAGGCTATCATTGCCAACAATACGTTTGCCGCCAATGGCTACGATGGGGCGGAAGCTGTGAATGTAAAGGCCGGATGTGTTGCAGATGTAGCCGGTAATATTATGTTCAGCCCGAACACCAACGGTTTGAAACTTTCAAGTTCAGGCCAGAGCGAAACACGCGGAATGGCAAAGATCCAGGCCTATAACAATACGATCATCAACGCCGGATGGCGTCGCGACGGAGAGAAAGGTGGTTGCGTATATGCTGAAAAGAACGCTTTGGCAAATGTCTTCAATAATCTGATGGTGAACTGTAAGTTCCGTGCGATGACTCCCAGCTTCAAAAAACCGAATGACCCGGAAGAAGGATATAACAGCGAGTCTGTGATTGACTATAACTTCTATGCTTCCGGTAGCCAGAAGAGCGATATTGTCTATGAAGAAGAAAGTGGCGTTGCTTATGCCTGGGCAGGTTATAATTACGAACATAAAAATTATAATACCGGGGTTGTCGATGCGCATAGTGTGATTGCAACGGAAAATGACCTAAAGAACCCGCAATTTGAAAATTTTGATGTAAACGGTGTTGCTTTGACTGAATATGCTTATGAAGAAGGATGGGATTTCCACGTCAAATCCGGTTCTCCTGTCTTGACAGGCGCTTATAGCGGAACAGATGCCAATCTGACACCGTATTTTTCCTCTAACGGGTTGTCTGTAAACGGTGTGACATATAATTCACCGGCTGTGAAAGCACAGTATGGAGCCTTTGGTGTAAAATAAGAAAGCAAGGATGAATAGAAGAAATTATTTACAGACCTTGTCGGCCCTGTTTGCAGCCTCCGCTTTGGGAGGCTGCACTTCTGTTGACAAACAGAAAGAGAGGGCGGAAGACAAACCGAATACCGCCAATTCTGTTTCGGACGGAAATGCATTTGATATTCCGGCTTTATCTAAAGAAAGCAAGAATTTCTATTTAGTCAGCGATCTGGGGCGTAATGGCTATTACGAACAAAAAATGATTGCAGGACTGATGGGGAATCTGGCAGAGAAAATAGACATCGAGTTTATTGCAGCAGCAGGCGATACACATCATTTCGAAGGTGTAGCCAGTATAGACGACCCGCTTTGGATGACAAACTATGAACAGATCTACAGCCATCCCGAACTGATGTTGGAATGGTTTGCCATAAACGGCAATCATGAATATCGCGGAAATACACAGGCGGTGTTGGATTACAGCAAGAAAAGCCGTCGCTGGGTGATGCCTTCCCGCTATTATTCAAAAGTCGTGGAGGGAGGCGAGAATGAAAAGGCCCTGCTGGTGTTTATCGATACTCCCCCGTTGATCGATAAGTACCGGAAGGATACGGAGCAATATCCGGATGCTGTCCGGCAGGATATGAACGCCCAGTTACAGTGGATTGAAAAGACGCTTGCTGCCTCTACAGAAAAATGGAAGATTGTGATCGGGCATCATCCCGTTTATGCCGATACTCCGAAAAGCGAAAGCGAACGTGCAGATATGCGTAGCCGTCTGGAACCGCTTTTGGATAAATATGGTGTCGATATGTATTTTTGCGGACATATCCATAATTTCCAGCATATCCAGCCTGCCGGAAGTAAAGTCGATTATCTGGTGAATACTTCCGGATCGTTACCTCGTAAGGTGAAGGAGATAGAAGGGACAAAGTTCTGTAGTCCGGATGCCGGATTTACGATTGTCAGTATGGAAGACAATCAATTATCTTTTTACTTGATGAACGGAAAAGGGAAAAAACTTTACGCGTACAGCCGTACGAAATAGTATCACTGAAAAACACACACACTTATTTTCTTTTGTCCGGTAACATCCTTTGATTGAATAAGGATGGTGCCGGACTTTTTCTTTTGGTAATGTTATTTAAGTCCAATATGTGTCCATTGTATTCAAACTTTGATTTACTTTGCATAAATCCTATACAAAACACAGAATATCATGGATGAGACTTCAGCTAAACAAATACTTTTAACAGACTTCTTTACTTATTATCCGGCAGGGGGAGCCTTGTATGACAGTGAGGGCGCTTTGTTGGAAATAAATAAAATCATGTATGAGAAGTTTGCTATTACGGATAAGCATGATTTCGTGTTGAATAATCTTTTTGAGACGGATTATTTATCAGACTTGCAGAAGAATCATCTGAGGAGTGGAAGTGTGTTGGCGGGTAATCAGCCGCTTGGATATTCCATTATTCCGGGGTTTGACAGCGAGGGGAATACTATCGGTTACACCTTGTTGTTGACTGATACCGAATCTTACAATCCGGATCGGGATATGATGCGGTATGACAGCAAGATGAAGGAACTGAAAGATATCTCGGATAAGGTCGCCCAGTCTGTCCCCGATACGATCCTTTTGATTAATAATCAGTTGGTGGTAGAACGTATTATCACTTATGCTTCCGAAACCTGCATCACGCCGGAGGCCTTGAACCGCCGTATAGATGACCTTCCCGGATTTATCTATCCCGAAGCCATAAAAAGGAAGATCGCTTCTGTTGTTCAAAAGAGCCTGGACACTTCAGAAACGGCCAATATGGAATTTTCAATTCCCGGGCACGATGCACCGGTTGTCTATTTTAAGTTGAGGCTGGTCCCGATTCAGCACAAATATGTGGTGGCTTATATCCGGAATGTCTCGGATATGGTGGAGAAGGAAAAGGAAAACCGGCATTTGTCTCACCAATTATCCGAAAGCCGCAGCATGATGGAACTTGCTCTACGGAACAGCCATATTTCGACTTATTCTTTTAATTTCGACTTGTTCCGCACCTGTGATAAGGAGAGTTGCAACCATTGCTTTCAGTTTTACGGTGCAAATAATGAATTGTTGGAACGAAACCGGTATATCTGCCGTGCCTTGTCTGTGTTGCGCCATCCGGAAGACCGGCAGGATTTCTTTCTTTTGTTCAATGAGATCCGCGATAAGAACCTGGAGGAACATTCGGTTAACTTCCGTTTGAAAAACGATTATGATGACCAATACCGGAGTTATGAAGTTATCGGTAAAGCGCTGGAAAAGGATGCTGAAGGCAAAACGAATCTGATTGTCGGTTGCGTGATCGATAACCAGAAACATGTGGAATATGAAAATTCACTGATTAAAGCCAAAGAGAAAGCAGAAAACGCCGATCTGCTGAAATCGACATTTCTTGCAAATATGACACATGAGATCCGTACTCCTTTGAATGCGATTGTCGGTTTTTCCGATCTGTTGAGCTTGGAAGAAGATCCTGAGCTTCGGGAGACTTATACGGGACTGATCAAGGCAAACAACGAATTGCTTCTAAACCTGATCAATGATGTCTTGGATATATCGAAGATCGAGTCCGATATGCTGACATTTACTTATACAGATGTTCATTTGCCTTCGATGATGCATGAAATACATCAGACGATGCAATTTCGTGTCCCGGAAAACGTCACGCTGATATTGGACCCTTGTCCGGTAATAACTTTAAATGCAGATAAAAACAGGGTTATGCAAGTGCTGATCAATTTACTGACGAATGCAACCAAATACACGGAGAAAGGAAATATCCGCTTCGGTTATGGCATCCGGCGTAACTTTGTCCGCTTTTATGTTACCGATACAGGCCGGGGCATCCCGAAATCCGAATTGGGAAATATCTTCGGCCGTTTTGTCCAGTTGAAAGGAAATAAACAGGGGATCGGTTTGGGCTTGGCCATCTGTAAAGGGCTGGTAAGTAAAATGGGAGGAACGATATCCGCTACTTCTGATGTGGGAAAAGGATCGACATTTAGTTTTACGTTACCGTTAAATCCGTGATAATCATTAAATGTCATGAAAAGAATTCGAGTAATAGTCAGCTTGTTGTTATGTATAACGTTCTGTAGTTATGCGTTGGGAGAGGAAAAGAAAAATCTGAATATTGTCTTTATCGGGAACAGTATTACGCAAGGAGCCTTATTGGAAGATCCGAGGCATGATGCGCCCCCTGTGAAGGCAGCCCTTTATCTGCGTAAACAGCCGACGGGCGGGACTGTCCGTTATTCCAACCAGGGTGTGAGCGGAAGCACGACTCTCGATTTTCTGCCCCAAAACGAATCTCTTTTCCCGAAAGTTGTACAGGTAGCCGATCAGTTCAAGGATGAGACGTGGGCAACTTTGATTTTTTCCATTATGCTCGGAACGAACGACAGTGCCATTACCGGCCCGAACGGTGCTCCCGTTTCTCCTTCCGATTATTACGGGAATATGAAGTCGATTGTCGACAGGCTGTTAGCACTGTATCCGGATTGCAAGATCGTATTGCATCGTCCGGTCTGGTACAGCCCGAATACTTACAACGGTGCTAAATATCTTGAAGAGGGATTGAATCGTCTGCAAAGCTATTATCCGCAGCTGCAAGCGTTAGTGCTCGATTATTCCAAACGTTTCCCCGGACAGGTCTTTATGGGTGATACGGAAGGCTTCGATTATTTCAAAACTCATTATGAAACAGATTTATTCCCCGAAGAAGGAAATGCCGGAACCTTTTACCTGCATCCCAATAAAAAAGGCGCGGCCGCTTTGGGGGAGCTTTGGGGGAAAGCCATACAGAAAGTAATTGGAAATTGACAATGGACAATTGACAATTAAAAATGTGAGCGCGAAGCTAATTGTTCATTGTCAATTATCCATTGTCAATTGGAAAAAGATTTATCTTTTTCCCAGTCTATGGTCAAGGATGCCGACATGGCATTCGCCATAATTCTTCAACTGTTCTACGATTTCTTTGGCTGTGGATTCTTCTTCAACTTGTTCGCGAACGAACCAGAAAAGGAAGTCTCTTGAAGCGTGGTCTTTATCTTTTTCGGCGATATCGACCATTTTGTCGATCAGTTCGGAAACGTAGCATTCGTGTTTGTAGACATGTTCGAATACTTCTGTGACGCTTCCCCATGCAGTCGGAACAACATTGATTTGGCCGATGGTGACGTTGCCGCCCCGGTCGATAGCATAATCGATCATTTTATGGGCATGTTCCAGTTCTTCTTCCGCTTGTTTTTTCATCCAGTGAGCGAAACCGTTCAGTCCCAATTTCTTGAAATGTACGGACATGGAAAGATACAAGTTTGATGACCACATTTCTGCATTAACCTGTGCGTTAAATGCTTCAGATAATTTCTTGCTTAAAACCATAATTCTGTTTCCTTTCTTTCAGTTAGATTTATAATACAATACAATTTTATACAGGCAAAGATATAGATAAAAAAATAATGGTCTGCTTTAACCGGATATTATTTTTCCTATAAAACAAACCATTATAAGCTTTAGTTTATACGGGCGGACGATTATTTGATTTCAATAATCTTTTCAGCCTTCTTAATGTCTTCCTCACTCTTTTTCGGGATGATGATGTTCAACACACCATTCTCTACCTTTGCTTCGATTTTTTCTTTCTCGGCATTGTCAGGAAGAACCATTGTCTGTTGGAACTTGCTATAAGAGAATTCACGTCTCAGATAGCGTCCGTCTTTCTTGTCTTCGTTCTTTTCTTCTTTTTTCTCCATCGATACGACCAGATTGTCGTTTTCGTCGATACGGATGTTGAAATCATCTTTTGTCATGCCCGGAGCAGCAACTTCTACTCGATAGTCCTTTTCCGATTCAATCACATTGATGGCCGGAGCTGTAGAGTTTGCTTTAATCATCCAGTCGTTGTCAAACAAATCATTGAATACATACGGTAACCAACTTTGACTTCTTCTCATCGGTGTCATAATACAGTCCTCCAATTATTTAGTTAAACATTTATTTTATTTCTGCTTCCGTCTCGTTTCCGCCCCGGAAGCATTATACTTACTTCAAACAATATGCCAAAGCAAAAGGATGAAAATCTGACAGTTAAAGAATGTTTTAGTATGAGAAAGATTGACAGAAAATGAACCATTTTGGCAGATAGATGGAGGTGGAAAAGTAATAACTCTTATCTTTATCCCCTGATTCTTATATTATCAAGAGCATGAAAAAGAAAATAGAAGCCTTTATCGGGCGTTTGCATATTGCGGTCCGACATAATCCGGTCGAAGTGATCCTTGCAGCTTTGTTTTGCTGTTTTGGCTGTGCATTGTATGAGACGAATAACACAAGACTGATGGCCGTAGTTCCTTATTTTCCGGCTTTCTTCCTGATTACTTACAGTCTAAATTCACTGACGGAAGGAAAACGCTGGCGGTTCGCCTATTATTTGTCTTTGCTATTCTTTATACCGTTTTTCTGGAGGGAGAAAGATGCCTGGTCTGCCTTTTACTTGGTGACACTCGTCGTGGTCCAACTGCTTTATCTGGTTTGTGACTGGAGACGTGATAACGAGAGATTTGTCAGGAAAGGGCTTCGTTATCTCCGGGCCATGTGCTCGGCGGGATTATTAGCGATGATTGCCTGGCTATTGTCTGTGTCCATCTATTATTCAATTCAGTATATTTTTGAGATATGGCAATATGGAGACCGCCGGTTTATGGCATATTCGTCGAGTATTGCGTTTGCCGGTATAATGCCGTTGCTATTCCTTCTGTTTAACCAGGGGAAAGAAGAAGAAGGGAGTGCTGATAAATTGTTTAATGTTTTGCTCAACTATGTCCTCTCGCCGGCATTGTTGATATATGCGGTCATTTTGTATCTCTATTTTATTAAGGTGGCGGTTTTATGGTCTTTGCCTAAAGGGGCGGTTGCGTATATTGTCGTCAGTTTTATATCGGCTACCTTTATTCTGAAGGGTTGTCAGCCATTCCTGAAAAGAAGATATTATGACTGGTTCTACCGGCATTCCAGTTGGGTGGTGTTTCCTGCACTGGCCATGTATTGGATAGGGGTTTTCTACCGGATTAATCAGTATGGATATACGGAAGCGCGGGTTTATCTGGTCGCGGTGGGAGCTGTCCTGACAGGGATTGCCTTGTTGTTTTTGACCAGGCGTACGGGGCATTATCTGTATGCGGCCGTGCTTGCCGTCATTTTGCTATCGGCGGTAACGTATATACCGGGCATAACGGCAAAGGATATAGAACGGATTTCACAGGAGAAACGGGACAATTATCCGATCCGGGAAAACTTCGGAAATTATTATGAATACATCTCCATTTCGGATTATTCGCCTTTGGATATTACAGGCTATGAAACGCTTCAAGCCGTAGGCCGTTATGACGAAGGTCCTATAAACAGCATGATGCAGGCGGATACCTTTTATTTATGCGACAAAAACTTACAGGTGATTTTTGAAGAGGAAAAGGATTCCCTTCTTGTCCGGCAGATGGAAAAAGCAGGACTGGCTCCGACCGATTCGATTCCGGAAGATTTATATCCGTCTATCCTTCGACTGGATATGGATTCAGCCCTGTATGTATTTGGGGAGATTTCTGCTTATCGCAGTTCGCCGGATTCAGCTTATACAGTCTCGCATATGGGGGGAGGTTATTATCTGAAAAAAAGCTTACCTTTGCCGACTGATAACAAATAGCAAGCATGAAAAAGAATAATCAGAAAACTTTGTTTTCCGCACCCGACGGGAAGTCTTATCTGGTCCCGTTTCTGTTGATCACCAGCCTGTTTTTATTATGGGGCTTTGCTCATGGGCTGTTGGATGTATTGAATAAACATTTTCAGGGAGTCTTTACCATGACAAAAGCGGAGAGCGGCCTTGTGCAGTTCTCTACTTATATCGCCTATTTCCTGATGGCGCTTCCTGCCGGTATGTTCATGAAGCGGTTCGGCTATAAGAAAGGGATTATTTTAGGATTATGCTTGTTCGCCATAGGAGCGTTCGCCTTTATTCCGGCGGCTTATCTGCATTCGGCTTCCCCGTTTTTAGTCGCTTTGTTTGTGATTGCCTGCGGGCTGTGTATTTTAGAGACAGCGGCGAATCCTTATTCCACGGTTTTAGGACCGAAGGAGTCGGGTGCGCAACGATTAAATCTTTCCCAGTCGTTTAACGGATTAGGTTGGATTTTAGGTCCGCTGGTTGGCGGTATGCTGATTTTCGGTGGGGCGGAAGATGACCCGTTTACGCTGACAAAACCCTATATCCTGGTTGGTTCGATCGTCCTGCTGGTCGCTATTCTTTTCTTCTTTACCAAATTGCCGGAAGTGCAGGTGGAAGAAGAGACGGATGGGCATGTAAATGAAAATGCATGCCCATCCGCCGGAATTTCCATGTGGAGGCATCCGCAGTTTGTCCGGGCCATCGTTGCGCAGTTCTGCTATTGTGCGGCGCAGACGGGGATTTTTAGTTTCTTCATTAATTATGTGACGGAGGTCGATTCTTCTATGACGAATATCGAGGCTTCGCGTATCTTAGCTTTCGGAGGAATGGCATTGTTTATGATCGGTCGTTTGTCCGGCAGTTTTACGATGAAATGGATGAAGCCTGCCCGTCTTCTGACTTGGTTTGCATTGGCGGATGCGGTTTGTATGGCGTTGGTAGTCGTTTCCATAGGTACTATTTCGTTGTATGCCCTTTATCTGTCTTTCTTTTTTATGTCTATCATGTTTCCGACAATCTTCGCTCTCGGTCTGGAAGGGATGGGTGCTTATACGAAGAAAGCCTCTTCTTATATTGTGATGGGAGTGGCTGGCGGTGCCTTCGCCCCGATGTTGATGGGGTATATCGGTGCGGAAAATATGGCGATCGGATTCGTGATTCCGCTTGTGGCATTTTTATATATCCTGTTCTTTGCACTGAAATGCAAAAAGGGGTAGCAAAAAAGGGGGTTATTGTAAAAAACGTATTTTTCAGGCTCGAAAGATAGTTGAAAGCAAACAAATGTTAACTCGCTTTTCAGACGTCAAAAAGTGGCTTTTCCCCTTTTTTTGAGAGTTTTTTGCCATTACGACCGTTCTAATCTTCGCGAGCTGCCGAGTACATCACCCATTAGGACGGTCGTCGTGGCGATTACGACCGTCCTCTTTTGAAAAACGACCGTTTTCATGGCAAAAAAGCCCCTAAATTTCCTTTGAATATTTGAGACGCCGTCCGTTTTGTTTTGCTACAGGCGATTCTCCAGGAGTTAAGCTTTATCACTTTGACGGCATTTTCATCTTTCGATAATCAAATTGCACGCTTTTTGGAATTGTCCTGGCACCTCATTTCTTCTGTTGTCAGCCATAAAGGCCAAAACTGCAAAAAAAGTCAATCCAAAATCGATCAAAATTTCGGACGAAATAGAAAAATGGTCAAAAAGGGGGTTATTGTAATTTTGTTTCGCATTGCAACAACCAATCATATACAGGTCTGACAGCGATGGCATAGCCATTTTCTTCCATATCCTCATATTGGTGGTCGGTAAGCAACAGTAGATTTTTGCAACCGGTTTTTTTGGCTGCAAGGAGTAAACCGGAAATTTCACGCTTTCGGGTCTTGGCATTTGAAATGTCGTAAGAAACCTGGATGCAAAGGACAGTCTCATTTTCTTGGCATACTACAAAATCACATTCTCCGGAACGATCATTGTAATAGTAAATATCCAAACCTTTGTTCCTGCACCTGCGTAACAGTTCAATATAGGTAATGGTTTCCAAGCGCCATCCCAGGTTTTTTCCGACAAAAGCATCTGCCCGTTTGTTCATCAATGCAACATCAATCGGATAGACTTTTTCCCCCACAATACGTTGCTTGCTCTTATGCGAGTATTTACGAAGCCCCACTAAAAGGTAAGCTTGGCGGAGATAGTCGACGTAATTCTTGGAAGTATGTTCTGATTTGAAACCAAACAGTTCTTTCAAGGTATTATCTACCACAATGACAGGAGACACATTTAATAAATGTTGTGCCATTTGCTCAAAAGCTGCTTTGTGGGAAATCTTGAAGCGTTGTTCTATATCTCGTTTTAAGATATTATCCACAAGCGTATCGATATATTCACGGTCACCTGTAATATTTTGCAATTCAGGAAATCCTCCTTGTTGCATATATTCATCGAATGCTGCCCGGCGGAGTGCGATTGCCTGTGTTGTCTGCTTCTTTACATCCACCTGTTTATAGTCACAATATTCGGCGAAAGAAAATGGAAAAAGTGGGATGGAATGATGACGTCCGGTCAGATGGGTGGCTAATTCTCCGCTTAGCAGTTTGGCGTTGGATCCTGTAATGATAATATGCATATTCCGGCGTAAAAGCCTGTTGACAAACAAATACCATTCCGGGATATTTTGAATTTCATCTATGAAAAGATAATTAAAGTCTCCGTGTATTTTGTATAAGACCTCCAGCACATCATTCAGGTCTTCTCCCTTTAAGTTGACAAGACGCTCATCATCAAAATTCACATAGGCATATTTGACCCCGGCTCGATGAAGGATATTGTAACACAAGGTTGACTTGCCACTTCGTCGTACTCCGATGACAACTTGCGCCTGCGTGCTTTCCAAATCTACCAGATCTTCCTCTTTTCTTCGGCAGAAACGAATGGACTGTTTCATTTCCAATTCTTCCGACTGGTCGGAAAGGATGGTTTCAAGAATACGTTTATCTATCATAGCTTTAAAAATTGTCCTGTAAAGATACAGTTATTTTCTTTAAATGCGATATTTTACATGTTTTCTTGATTTAGAATACGATAATATGCATAATATTTCATTTCTGAATGCGATATTTTACATACTTATCCGTGTGCGGCTGTCGATATTGTCGTTATTTCGATAGATGGCAAATCTATTTTCAGGGGTAAGATAGAAGGGACGAAGACCTCTCGAAAAGTGAGTGTTTTCTAAACTTGATTTTGGATAGGTTGATAAAGGTATGTTCCGGTGGTGAAGCATACCTTTATTGTTTTTACTGATAACGCAATATCCTTTTTGTCCCGTCGTTCTATAAGAAACGAAAAAGAAGGGTTATGAAGAAAATTGTGTTTGTATTTAGTCTGTTTTGTGCATTGTTCTGGATGGGATGTACAAAAGATCATGTAGTGGAGCGTGTTGTTTATAAAGGAGAACCTGTCTATTCGGTCTTTCCGTTGGAGGAAAACCTGGATTCTATTTCCGTGAAGGGTTTTAGTGTGTGTACTTCAAACAATGATTTAAAAGGCGCTTTGCCTAAAATCGTAGCAGAAGAGTTCGGCATGGAGGGCGTCTATACTTATAGTACATATAGTACTGTTGCTAATATCCCGAAGAAAAAGAATGAACATATGGGATTTGGTACACCGGATATGAAAAAGGTGGGATATAATGAACAATTCGAAAGCCGGAGCGTATATAGTTACAGCGGAGATACGATTGCTACTATCGGAACATACCTGATTTATGTGAAAAAGAATGAAAGCGGAGAGGCGGTGGATCGTTGGTTGCCGGTTGCTCCGGAAGATTTAGTTTGGAGTTTCTTGTCACTTCGTATGTAACATTGATAAAGAAAGAGGCATGTCATAAATATAATGTATTTATAGCATGCCTCTTTTTATGATTCTTACTGATTCAACATCTGATACAGCTTATCTAACTTCGGAGCCATGATGATCTCCGTGCGGCGGTTTTTGGCGCGTCCGTCGGCCGATTCGTTGTCGGCAACAGGCATGAATTCGCCACGGCCGCAAGGTTGTATCTGTAACGGGTTGACACCGTAGTCTTTTGTCAGGATACGGACGACGGAGGTAGCACGTATCACGCTAAGATCCCAGTTATCTTTGAACTGGACGGTGTTGATCGGCTTGCTGTCGGTATGGCCTTCGATGTAAACGTCGATGTCGGTCTGTTTGTTGAGGACCTCGGCCAGTTTAGCCAGAGCCTCTTTCCCACGTTTGTCTACGCGGGCGCTTCCCGATTCGAACAGGAGTTTGTCCGACATGGCGACATAGACTTTCCCGTCTTTTTCACGCACTGTCAGTTCGTCGCTGCTGAAACCTAACAGGGCGTCTTTCACGCTGTTCAGGAGGTTTTGCACCCGTTCGTTCTGGGCGTTGATCATGTCCTGCAATTCATTGATGGTACGTTCGCGTTCATCCAGTTCACTCATTTTCTGGCTCAGCAGGGAGTTCAGTTTTTCCTGCTCCGTCATGTTGGTGTTGAGCATACTTTGATAGTTACGGATGTTTTTCCCCATGCGGGTGGTGTCTCGCTCGAGGGCGGCAAGGCGCGATGAGAGCTGGTCGTTGTTGTCGCGGCAGTTCACAAGCTGGTTCTGCAGGTCGTCTCCCCGGGCGATAGCTTCCAGGCGTCCGTTCTCGGCCAGCAGATATTTTTTCTTCGTCACACAAGAGGTGCAGACAAGCAGTGCGGAGACTGCAACTAATAGAACCTTTTTCATTGCATTCATATTTTCTGCAAAGTAAAAATATATACCTATTACTTGTATCCGCTTTTTAGGGAATTTGGTTGTATTTAATGATTAATAGGTGGTGATAGTCCATTTATTATTGTGGTTTACAAATAATTTATACTTTTGTGCTTCTCTATTGGATGTAAAAAGATGGGAAAAGTATTGATTATCGATGATGAAAAGCAGATCCTGAGCTTGTTGTCCCGCATTATCGGGCTGGAAGGTTACGAGGTGCTTCAGGCGGCAAGCTGCAAGGCCGGGATCAGGCAGTCGGAACAGCATAGTCCCGAGGTGATCCTTTGCGACGTCTGCCTGCCGGACGGAAGCGGGGTGGAGCTTGTCTCCGAACTGAAACGCCTCAACCCCCTTTCGGAAGTCATCCTGCTCACGGCACACGGGAACATCCCCGACGGCGTGCAAGCCATCAAGAACGGTGCATTCGACTATATCACCAAGGGCGACGACAATAACAAAATCCTTCCCCTGATCGCCAAGGCCATGGAAAAGGCTACCGCCGCCTGCAAGCAGCAGAAAGCCGCCGCCCCGGCAGTCGGCAAACAATACTCTTTCGATACCATCATCGGCCAATCGCCCGCCATACAGGAAGCCATCGTCCTGGCCCGTAAGGTGGCCGCCACCGATGTCCCTGTCCTGCTGACCGGAGAAACCGGTACGGGAAAGGAGGTCTTCGCCCAGTCCATCCACCAGCACAGTTCCCGTAGCGATAAAGCCTTTGTCGCCATCAACTGCTCGTCCTTCAGCCGCGACCTGTTAGAAAGCGAGATGTTCGGCCATAAGGCGGGAGCCTTCACCGGCGCCTTGAAAGAGACGAAAGGTTTGTTTGAAGAAGCCGACAACGGAACGATCTTTCTCGACGAGATCGGCGAGATGGCGTTCGACCTGCAAGCCAAGCTGCTCCGCATCCTCGAAACCGGCGAATTTATCAAGATCGGCGACACGAAGCCCCTTAAAGTAAATGTGCGCGTGATAGCCGCCACCAACCGCGACTTAGAAAAAGAGATCGCCGACGGCCATTTCCGCGAAGACTTGTTCTACCGCCTTTCCGTTTTCCAGATACACTTGCCGCCGCTTCGTGAACGGACGGGCGACATCCCGTTGCATGTCCGGGCATTTGTTTCCGCCCTCTCCTCCAAGATGGGAAAAGACATCCGGACGATCTCGCCCGATTATATCCGCATCCTGAAGCAGTACCCCTGGAAAGGAAACGTACGCGAACTACGCAACGTTGTGGAACGTAGCCTGATTATCTCCGAAGGCGACACCCTGACGCCCGACACCTTGCCCCTTAACATGCAGACCCCGCAGACCGCCGCCGACGGAAGCTATTCGGGCTTCGACCTCAGCGGTGTCGAAAAGATGCACATCCAGAAAGTCTTGAAATATACCAACGGCAACAAGACGGAGACATCCCGTCTGTTGGGTATCGGACTGACCACACTCTACCGGAAGATCGAGGAATACGGCCTTTGACCTTCCGCAATTCTCCTTGTTTTTCTATAAATAGTTACTTTTTTCCTCAAAGCCACTTTTTTGCCCTGATTTCCCCTTTTTGTATATAGGTGATTTTCGATATTTTCTACCCGTTAAAACCCTTTCTGCATCAGAGTTTCGGCAAATAGAACAAAACAAAAAGGGATAGAAAGCCTTTTCCTTAAAAACAACAAAAATGAAATGTTAAAAATGGCGGCCGGAGAGGTTATGCACATTGAAAAATAAAGGATGAATTGTTAATGTTAAATGACTAATGAAAACGTTCCTTTTTTTTAGTCATTTGCAAATGTAGGGTAAATATTTTAATAATCAATGGATATGGGAAATAAAATGCGTTTGTAGACTGTATTTTGCTTCATTTTGTTTCATGTTTACAGAAAAGATATAGATATTATTTTTCAACGGAAAAAATGACTAAAAAAAAAGGAACGTTTTCATTAGTCATTTATATGTTAACAAAGATAAAGTGAATCTTCCCGATAAACCGTGGACGCCAGAAATAATACAAAAATGGATAATAGAATAGGGTATTTATGCTAAAAATACAGTCATTTGGAAAAACTGATACGCTTAAAATAACAGATCGATTTTATGAATATCAAATATAAGATATGCAGACTATAGTTGTTGATATATTATTTTTATGCCATCTTCCGATGGTCGCCATTGGTTTTGATTTTTTTCATATCATACAACTGGCCTGTATTTTTATTCTCTTTATCTTTTTGCTTTTCCTTTATATTGAAAGGAGAAAGTTTAAACATAAAGTGAGCGACCTGAAGAGTATAGAGGATGCAGTAATCACCCGTTTGCTCGACTCTTTAGCTGCCAATTTCGCTTTCGTAGATATTGATGGGACTATCCGGTATGTGAATCAATATATATTCAAGTGCTTGGATATCAATAGGAAAGATTTGATTGGAAAAAAGGTTACGGATGTACTCTCGATCTTTCATGGGCAGTCGGATATTCTCCCGGATATATTGGAGGAATTAAGGCAGGGGAAAGATTATATAGAATTTAAAGCGGACACCTATTTAAGCGAAAAAGATCAGGATGCGGTTCAGTTAGTCGGGGGAGCTGCCTTTGGCATACGTGACCGGAACGGACAATTATTGCATATCTTGTTTTTCTTTCGGAGTATAAATAAGGAAAAGAGGCAGCAGTACACAATGGATATGATTTTGGACAAGACAAATATCTTTCCCTGGACAATCGAAATTGATACCGGCATACTCAAGATTGATTCGCGTTATTACGATTATATAGGAAGCCGGCCAGTAAGGATGTTATTACGATCGATGATTTTCGAACACTAACTCATCCGGATGATGTCGATGCATTATTTGAAGCGTTGACCGGGCAGTTCCGCGGGGCGTCGTTGGATGCCCATGTCGCCTACAGGGTTCTGCGTGGCGACGGCACGTGGGAATGGTTTGAGGCCCAATCTACCTATATGAAGAGTGTGTCGGGTTCTCCTTTTCAACTTATCGGCATTTGTATGAGTACGCAAAAATACAAGGAGACGGAAATCAGGCTACAGGAGGCATTAGAAAAGGCGAAACAAAGCGAAGAGCTAAAAACCGCATTCTTAGCCAATATGAGCCACGAGATCCGGACGCCGTTGAACGCGATAATGGGCTTTTCCAATCTTCTTACCGACGAGGATGTAAAGTTGGGTACTGACGAAGCGAAAGAGTTCTCCAATATCATCAACCAGAACGGGCAGCATCTGCTGACGTTAGTCTCCGATATCCTGGATCTTTCGAGGATCGAATCGAACGAGATGGTGTTCAATATGCAGCGATATTCTTTGAATGCGTTGTTGACGGATATCTATAAGGCGCAATCTCTCCGGATGACGCCGGAGGTCGAGCTGGTCTTGCAGATGCCGGAGTATAACACCTGTCTGACGACGGATAGCACAAGGTTGACGCAGGTGGTGAACAACCTGATCAATAACTCCCGTAAATTCACAAAAGAAGGCTTCATCCGGTTTGGTTACCATCTGGAAGACGACGGTAAAAGCGTCTACATCTTCGTGCACGATACGGGATGCGGTATGGAACAGGCAGAGCTCTCCCAAATCTTTAATCGCTTTTACAAGGGAAGCCCGCATGTGCAGGGAACGGGCCTGGGACTCTCTATCTGTAAAACGATTATCGAAAAATTAAATGGAAACATAACAGTTATATCAGAAAAGGGAAGAGGAACAGAGACAATTTTACATTTATTATTGAATCGATGAACTATGTGTCTTTACGTTTTTCGATCACTCAGAGAGCCGCGCCTGTGAAGGTGCGGCTTTTTTCATTTTTTCAGCGTGTCAGGGAACAATATTGTAACTCACTTTTTAGAGAATCGCATTCTGTATCTCAATATCGTTTTACGGTCAGATAATCTTCTATCTCCGTGAAGTCCGGACTGGAAAGAATGGTTGTCGAAACAAGTGCTGCATACTCTTCCTGTCTGCGTCCCTCTTTCATCAAGCGTTTGAGCCGCCGGGCGTATGTCGGTAGCTTTTCGTCGGATGAGGCGAGGATGTCTTCTTTCAAATCTGAAAGTGTCCCGTTTATCTTTTCATAAATTCGGTTGCGGGGTTTGACGAAATGTTCGATATCGTTCAGCCCTAATTTCCGAATGGTACGTCTGGCGATGTCGGAGTTGTTTTTTACCCGGTAGAAACCATTTTCCATATAGAAAAAGTCTTTCGGATCATCCTCGAACGGATTTACGACCGGCTCCGCTATGGTGTCGTGTTCGCCTTTTGTCGCATTGCATTTCTTACAACTTGGCAGGAGGTTTCCCCACAACAGTACTTCATCCGGATAGCGGCTTTTAGGATGGAAATGTTCTATTTCCATATACTTGCTTTCCTCGCCGAGACGTATCTCGGTATAACAGCATTTACCGAACGAGAGGTCGGCAATAGCGACTTTCAACCAGTCAATGTCCCATACCTGCTGCGTGTTGTCGGCATTGTATTTTTCGGTTTTGGATTTGACCAGTTCGTCAGTAAGTTTTTCCGGTTTGGGTTTTAGTTCAAGCTTGATCATCTGGTATGAGTTGTGAGAATTGGATGTCTAATAGTTTTCTTTCTTCACTTTGCGGGTGAAGTATCTTCATGAGTCTGTCGTAGGCTTCTTTACCGGATTTGTAATCGTCGGTATCGATTGCCGCCTCGAACTGTTTCATTAGCTCCTGATAAATGTCTGTCTGTATGTTGTCTTCCAATCCCATGATCTCACGAAGGATTTCCTCTATCCGCCAACCGATGAAGGAACGGACACCGAAGTGTTTGACTTTCGTATGATCGCCCTCGCGTTGCAAAGCATAAAGATTGACCTTTTCCATCGATTGGATGATAAAGGGACTATGCGTTGTCACGATAAATTGGGTTTGGGTAAAGATATCGGACAGATATTTGATGATGCTACGCTGCCATTGCGGATGGAGGTGCAGGTCGATTTCGTCGATTAAAAGGATGGCGGGTTCTTTGAGAGGATTCGGGCTATCCGGGTAACGGTCGAAAAGCTTCTTACAAAAGTCGACCATCCAAGATAAGGTTGCCTGATAACCGTAGCCTAAGTCGGAAAGTTTGTGCCAACCGTCTTTTGTTCGAAATTCGATATAGTTGTATAGATTAGCATCCGAGATAAAACGGATATCTTCTATTTCGGGGAAAAGATCACCTTTTAATATAGAGATCAATAAATTTCTTCGTTCAATGGCTTTCTGGCGGTTCTCAATCGGTGCGCTGTCGTTTTTCGCTGCATAATCTAATTGGAACAGCCAGTCTTCGAAGTTAAGGAGATCTGTAGTATGAAGTAAGTTACTTACGTTGGATATTTTATCTATTTTTGAATTAATTCCTTTACTCTCGATATTTCTAACGACTCCATATCCGTAAATCAAAAGATTTTTACACCTGCCAGAAGTAGAATTTCCTGACATCAGATATGATTCCATAGGATTTTCCACATTATATTTTAAGGCAATATATAAGTCATAATCAGCTGTGTTATTTATTTTAGAAGCTTTATTACATAATTCAGGAATAGTACTTATTCCAACAAGAGTATCAGAGGATACATTAACAACGAGGAAATAAGGTTCAATAGTGTAATTTTTCGATTTGGGATCAAAATGAGGTTCCATATTTGCAATAGCCTTCAAAAGATTCGTCTTTCCTGTATTATTATCCCCAAGAAAGACCGTCCATCTGTACCAGTTATCATTTTCATCAACAAATTTGAACCTATTTTCGCCAGTGAAACATCTATAATTAGTCACCCCGACCTCTTTAATATAAACAGGAGTATGCTCTGCCATAACTTTGATATCTTTTATATCACAAATTTACAACATTTATTCCATATACTACCGAAATGATAAACTTTTCCATTCTGGAAAGGTAACCTTTTCAAAATGGAAGGGTTTGCATCGTCCCGGAATTTCATACTGAAAGCTTAACTCCTTGATATTCTTCTCTTAATCAAAAAGGCCACCTCTTTGGCACGCCGTTGGCATATAGAACGGCGAGACGATGAATAGTATTAACTCTAAAAGTATTTTGATATGTTGGAAAATGAATTTGTGTCTTTTGGATTCTTGTGCGTGGTGGGGGTGGCCTGCTACTGGTTTTTCTTTAAGTGTGTGGATTGGTTCGAGAAGATTTAGGAAAGGAGGAAGATTATGTTTGCAGCACTGTTTGTACTCTGCCTGGTTATCTTCGGGTATCTGATGTATGTGTTGGTCAGGCCCGAAAAGTTTTAAACAATTAGTTTAGGTGAAAAGATGAATACGGAATTATTAGGTAGCATTATCCAGATCATTTTGA
The DNA here is from genome assembly GCF_003477465.1 of Parabacteroides sp. AF48-14. NCBI lineage: Bacteria > Pseudomonadati > Bacteroidota > Bacteroidia > Bacteroidales > Tannerellaceae > Parabacteroides > Parabacteroides sp. AF48-14. The sequence goes on along the minus strand of NZ_QUDI01000033.1, from coordinate 34,957 downwards.
TGGTCGTTTTAGCTTATCCGTTAGGTAAGTATATTGCAAAGGTATATAAAGGGGAGAAAACCTGTTTTGATTTTCTGGCCCCGGTAGAAAGATGGATCTTTAAAATCTGCGGGATCGACCCGAAGGAGGAGATGAGTTGGAAAAGTTTCCTGAAGGCGCTCCTGACGGTCAACCTTTTCTGGTTCTTTTGGGGTATGATCCTGCTGTGGACGCAACAGTACCTGCCCTTGAACCCGGATGGCAATGCCGGACAGTCGTCCCATTTGTCATTCAATACATGTATCAGCTTCATGGTAAACTGCAACCTGCAACATTATAGCGGAGAAAGCGGGTTGACCTATTTCACGCAATTATTCGTCATTATGCTGTTCCAGTTCATTACGGCCGCTACGGGAATGGCCGCCCTTGCCGGTATCTTCAAGGCGATGGCTGCCAAGACGACGAAGACGATCGGTAACTTCTGGGACTTGCTGATGAAGAGTTGCACCCGTATCCTGTTGCCGATGTCGTTGGTTGTCGGGTTTATCCTGATCCTGCAAGGGACGCCGATGGGATTCGACGGGAAGATGCAGCTTACGACATTGGAGGGCAACGAGCAACAAATCTCGCAAGGTCCGGCCGCCGCCGTCATCCCGATCAAGCAGTTGGGGACGAACGGGGGAGGCTACTTCGGCGTAAACTCTTCGCATCCGCTTGAAAACCCGACCTACCTGACCAATATGGTGGAATGCTGGGCGATCCTGATTCTCCCGATGGCGATGGTCTTTGCGTTGGGATTCTATCTGAAAAGGAAGAAGTTGTCTTATACGATTTTCGGTGTCATGCTCTTTGCCTACTTGGTTAGCGTGGGTATTAATACCTATTACGAGATGAACGGCAACCCGAAGATCGCTGAAATGGGAATCGACCAGGCAGCCGGCGCGATGGAAGGCAAGGAAACCCGGCTCGGTGCAGCCGCCACAGCCCTGTGGAGTTGTACGACGACAGTCACTTCCAACGGCTCGGTGAACGGGATGCATGACAGCACGATGCCGCTAAGCGGGATGATGGAGATGCTGAACATGCAGATCAATACCTGGTTCGGCGGCGTCGGGGTAGGATTTATGAACTACTATGCTTTTCTGATTATCGCCGTCTTTATCAGCGGTCTGATGGTCGGCCGTACGCCTGAGTTCTTAGGGAAGAAGGTGGAGGCGCGTGAGATGAAGATCGCTACGATCGTGGCATTAGCTCATCCGTTTGTGATCCTGATCGGTACGGCGGTGGCTTGCTATTATTATGTCTATAATCCGGCCTTCGTGGAGGCGGAGGGAGGTTGGTTGAACAATCCCGGCTTTCATGGGCTGAGCGAGATGCTTTACGAATATACTTCTTCTTCCGCCAATAACGGTTCGGGCTTCGAGGGGCTTGGCGATAATACCTGGTTCTGGAACTTTACGACAGGTCTTGCGCTGATCATCTCGCGCTACCTCCCGATCGTCGGGCAGGTTGCCATTGCCGGTCTGCTGGCGCAGAAGAAGTTCATACCGGAAAGTGCGGGGACATTAAAGACGGACACTGCGACATTTGCCGTGATGACCTTCAGCGTGATCTTTATCGTGGCTGCCCTGTCTTTCTTCCCTGCACTGACCTTAGGGCCGATTGCCGAATATTTTAGCATTTATCTTTAAGTTGAATATCGAGTATTGAAAATTGAAAAGTAATACGATGAAAGAGAATCGATCTGCTTCTTTGTTTCCGAAGGAGCTTGTTATAGAAAGCCTGAAACAGTCGTTCGTCAAGTTGGACCCCCGGACGATGTTCCGCAACCCGATTATGTTTATCGTCGAAGTGGTGACCTTCGTGATGTTGATCGTGACGGTTTGGGCGGCGGCTACAGGCAATACCGCACAGGGGTCGGCCGGGTATAATATAGTTGTTTTCATTGTGCTGTTCCTGACGCTGCTCTTTGCCAACTTTGCCGAAGCGATCGCCGAGGCGCGTGGCAAGGCGCAAGCCGACAGCCTGCGTAAGACCCGCGAGGAGACGCCTGCGAAACGGGTGGAAGCTAACGGTACGACCACGACGGTGAGCAGTTCGCAATTGAAAAAAGGCGATGTCTTTATCTGCGAGGCAGGCGACACGATCCCTTCCGACGGCGAGATCATCGAGGGGTTGGCTTCGATCGACGAGAGTGCCATTACGGGCGAATCGGCTCCGGTCATCCGTGAGGCAGGGGGCGACAAGAGCTCTGTGACGGGTGGTACGAAAGTGCTGTCCGACCAGATCCGGGTGATGGTGACGACACAGCCGGGCGAGAGCTTCCTCGACAAGATGATCGCCCTTGTGGAAGGCGCTTCACGGAAAAAGACGCCGAATGAGATAGCATTGACGATCTTGTTGGCCGGTTTCACGTTGGTGTTTGTGGTTGTATGCGGTACGTTGAAGCCGCTTGCCGACTATTCGGGAACACAAATCACCATTGCGGCCTTCATCTCCCTGTTTGTTTGTCTGATCCCGACTACCATCGGAGGGCTGCTGTCCGCGATCGGTATTGCCGGTATGGATCGTGCCTTGCGAGCCAACGTAATAACCAAATCCGGCAAGGCTGTAGAGACAGCCGGCGACATAGACACCCTGTTGCTCGACAAGACCGGTACGATCACGATCGGTAACCGTAAAGCGACACAGTTCTATCCGGTGGCCGGGGTCGACGAACATTCTTTCGTACAGGCTTGCCTGATGGCTTCCCTGTCTGACGAGACGCCCGAAGGCAAATCGATCGTCGAACTGGGGCGCGAGCGTGGCATCCGCATCCGCGATCTGAGCACTTCGGGTTCCCGGATGATCAAATTCTCCGCCGAGACGAAGTGTTCGGGTGTCGATCTGAAAGACGGAACCCGTATCCGCAAAGGCGCTTTCGATGCGATCCGTCGGATGAGCGAGGCAGCCGGAAACAAGTACCCGGAGGAGGTGGCCGGACTGGTCGGGAAGATCTCCGGCAACGGCGGGACTCCGTTAGTGGTTTCGCAAGACGATTACATCATCGGCGTGATCGAGTTGCAGGATATTATTAAACCGGGCATCCAGGAACGTTTCGAACGGTTGCGCAAGATGGGTGTCAAGACGGTGATGGTGACGGGTGATAACCCTTTGACAGCTAAATATATCGCCGAAAAGGCCGGTGTGGACGATTTTATCGCCGAAGCCAAGCCGGAGGATAAGATGAATTACATCAAGAAAGAACAGGAATCCGGCAAATTGGTGGCTATGATGGGCGACGGGACGAACGACGCCCCGGCACTGGCGCAGGCAAACGTCGGGGTAGCCATGAACAGCGGTACGCAGGCGGCTAAGGAAGCCGGTAATATGGTGGACCTGGACAACGACCCGACGAAGTTGATCGAGATTGTGGAGATCGGTAAGCAGTTGCTGATGACGCGCGGTACGCTGACGACCTTCAGCATCGCAAACGATGTGGCGAAATATTTCGCAATCGTTCCGGCCCTGTTCATGGTGGCGATCCCGCAATTGGCGGCTCTGAACGTCATGCGTTTGCATAGTCCGGAAAGTGCGATCCTGAGTGCGGTGATTTTTAATGCCGTTATTATCCCGATCCTGATTCCGTTGGCTTTGCGGGGGGTGGCTTATAAGCCTATAGGGCTTCGGCCTTACTACGCCGTAACTTATTGATCTATGGGGTGGGCGGCGTGATCGCTCCGTTCATCGGAATCAAGTTAATCGACATGGTAGTCTCTCTTTTTTTCTAAGTATAAATATCTCTTGACACTGCGCGCTGTCCGGCGGATGTTTCTGCATGATCCGGAAAGGCTGCCGGGCGGCAGCGGGTGTTTCGCAATTAAGAACGTAAAGAAAATCAAATCATATGATATCGAATCTGTTTAAATCATTCAAGCTGACGATTGCTTTCTGCATCCTCTTCAGTGTCAGTTATATCTTCATCCTGTGGCTTTTTGCCCAGGTAGCCGGTCCGAATAAGGCAATGCCGATGTGGTCGAACTGAACGGCCGGGTAGTGGGAGCTGCCAATGTGGGGCAGCAATTCACAAAGGATATTTATTTCTGGGGCCGCCCGTCGCATGCGGGTGACGGTTACGACGCTTCCAGCTCGGCGGGCAGCAATAAAGGACCGTCCAACGAAGAATATCTGGCGGACATCGAGATGCGTATCGATACTTTCCTTGCACATCATCCCTACCTGAAACGGGAGCAGGTGCCTGCCGAAATGGTCACCGCCAGCGGTTCCGGCCTCGATCCGGATATTTCCCCGAAAGCGGCCTATGCGCAGGTGCAACGGGTGGCCGGCGCACGCGGTATCTCTCCGGAAAAGGTGATGGCCATTGTCAACGCGAACGTCGAAGGCCCGCTGTTGGGACTGTTCGGCCCGGAGAAAGTCAACGTCTTGAAGTTGAACGTGGCTTTAGAGAAGTTGGAAACAAGTAATCGGTAAATAAAATAAGAAGAAAATATGAACTCGAGAATCAAAAAGGCATTAGCCGCAGTAATAACAGTTTCTTTCTGCTCCTTCGGGATGATAAAAGCGCAGGATGACGAAAGCGGGGCGACATTTAACGTCCAGGGCGACCTGGTCAGCTCCTATATCTGGCGTGGTATGTACCAGACGGGCGCCAGCTTCCAGCCTGCATTTTCCTTCGGCATCGCCGGCTTTTCGCTGACAGCCTGGGGATCGACCGACTTCGACGGGTATCAGGCTTCGGAAGGACTTGCCAACAAGGAGATCGACCTGACGGCTGCCTATACGTTCGGCAATTCCGGACTGACCTTGTCTGTCGCCGACCTCTGGTGGGCCGGACAGGGGGCTAACAAGTACTTTAACTTTAAGAGCCATGAGACGGCACATCACTTTGAGGCTGGTCTGGCTTACACACTTCCCGTGGAGAAGTTCCCGCTGTCGGTGGCCTGGTACACGATGTTTGCCGGACAGGACAAGGATGCGGAGGGCGGTCAGAACTATTCCTCTTACGTCGAGCTGAACTATCCGTTCTCAGTGAAACGTGTCGATCTGAACGTCACCTGCGGGTTGGTCCCTTACAAGGCACCCCAGTATTATACCAACGGCTTTGCCGTTACGAACGTGGCATTGAAAGGAACTACTGCGATAAAGGTTACGGATTCGTTTTCTTTACCTATTTTTGCACAGGCCATCTGGAATCCCCGGTTGGAAGATGCGCACTTGGTCTTCGGCTTTACATTGAAACCGTAAACAGTAATTCAGGCAAATGAACAGAGAAGAGAGCGTACAACACTTTTTGGATTTGCTGAAAAAGTCCCGCCGCGGTAACTTCAAAATCTACATCGGCATGATTGCCGGTGTAGGTAAGTCGTACAGGATGCTGTCGGAGGCGCACGAGTTGCTTCGCAGCGGGATAGATGTGCAGATCGGCTACATCGAGACGCATGGCCGGGCCGAGACAGAGGCGTTGGTTAAGGGGCTTCCCCTTATCCCGCGCCGAAAGTCGTTTTACAAGGGCAAGGAGGTCGAAGAGATGGATCTGGACGCTATCCTGAACATCCGTCCCGAAGTGGTAATCGTTGACGAACTGGCCCATACCAACGTGGAGGGCAGCAAGAACGAAAAACGCTGGCAGGACGTGATGGACATCCTGGAGGCGGGGATCAGCGTGATTACCGCCGTCAACATCCAGCACCTCGAAGGGCTGAATGAAGAAGTGCAGGATATCGCCGGCATCGAGGTGAAAGAACGCATCCCCGACAGTGTGCTGGAGCAGGCGGACGAGGTGGTGAACATCGATCTTACCGCCGACGAGCTGGTGGCACGCCTGAAAGCCGGTAAGATTTACAAGCCGGAGAAGGTGCAGACGGCGCTGAACAATTTCTTTAAGTCCGAAAACATCCTGCAGCTCCGCGAACTGGCTTTGAAGGAGGTGGCTTTGAGGGTGGAAAAGAAGGTTGAAAACTCTGTCCCTGTCAATACGGGCGTCCGTCATGAAAGATTCCTTGCTTGTATCAGCAGCCACGAGAAGGCGCCTCGGAAGGTGATCCGTAAGGCGGCACGCTTAGCTACGCGCTATAATTCGAAGTTCTTCGTTCTGTATGTCCAGACTCCGCATGAAAGTATAGATAGGATACCATTGGCTAACCAGCGGTATCTTTCGAACCATTTCAAGTTGGCTACCGAGCTGGGTGGTGAAGTGATCCAAATCCAATCGGAGAACATCCCGGAAAGTATCGTGCAAGTGTGCAGGGAGAAACAGATTACAACGGTGTGCGTGGGAAAACCTTCGTTCAGTCTTCGTTCCGTACTGGTGTCGATCTTTCAGTACAGGATCTTGTTAAATAGTTTGTCGCAGTTGAATATTGACCTGATAATAATAGCATAGTGTATGGATAAGCTCTTTAGTCTGAAAATAAAAACGAAACTGACCTCCGGTATCGGTTTGTTGTTTACGCTGATCGTCCTGCTTGGCGGCGTGGCGGTCAAGAACATTACGGATATGTCTGCCGACACGCAGAACATCCTGGCGGATAATTATAATTCGCTTCTCTATTCCCGCCGGATGCTGGATGCCCTCGAACGGATTGAGACGGACCCGACAGCACGAACGGAGTTCGAAAAGAACCTCGAACTGCAAAAGAAGAATATCACCGAGGTCGACGAGAATGTGGCGACGGCGCACCTAATCACACAGTATGAGGCAATGCATCGTAACCAGAACGACACGACTATCCGGCGTGTCAGGACAGCCCTCAATGACATCATGACCCTGAATATGGCGACGATCTACAGGAAAAGCCAGGTTGCCGGGCATACGGCGGACCAGGCGTTACTCTGGATATGTATCATTGCGATGGCTTGCATCCTGATCGCTTTTGCATTTCTGATCCGCCTGCCCCGTTCCATCACGACGCCGATCCGCAAACTGACCGACGGCATAATGGAGATTGCAAATCATAATTACGAAAAAAGGCTCGACTTAGGCGATAATCAGGAGTTCGCCGGAGTTGCCGCCTCCTTCAACCGGATGGCTGAACGGCTGACGGAGTACCGGAAGAGCACGTTAGCTGATATCATTCAAGCCAAAAAATACATCGAAGCGATTGTCAACAGCATCACCGAACCGATCATAGGGCTCGACCGCGACCGTTCCATCCTGTTCGCGAATGACGAAGCGCTCACCATCCTGAATTTGAAACGGGAAAACGTGATGGGAAAGTCCGCAGCCGAGCTGGCGTTGAAAAATGACTTGCTCCGCCGTCTGGTTCGTGAACTGATCCAGCCCGACGAGAAGAAGGAGCCTCTGAAGATCTATGCCGACAATAAAGAAAGCTATTTCCAGGCAAAGTACATCCCGATCCATGTGACGGACAGTGACGGACGCGAAACCGAGTATGCCGGCGATGTCATCCTCCTGAAGAACATTACCGAGTTCAAAGAGTTGGACTCTGCGAAAACCACCTTTATCTCCACCATCTCCCACGAGCTGAAAACTCCGATATCGGCCATCTTAATGAGCCTGAAACTACTTGAAGACAAGCGGGTGGGCGACATGAACGACGAACAGAAGGCGCTTGCCGAAAGCATTAAGGAAAGCAGCGACCGCCTACTCGAAATCACCGGCGAACTCCTCAAGATGACACAGGTGGAAACGGGCAAGCTGCAACTGAATCCGAAGATCACGAAGCCGATCGAACTGATCGATTATGCTATCAAGGCGAACCGGGTACAGGCTGAGCGTTTCAATTGCCTTATTGAGGTGGAATATCCGGAAAAGATATCCAAACTCTTTGTCGATAGCGAGAAGATCGCCTGGGTGTTGACAAACCTCCTTTCCAACGCCATCCATTACACGCCGGAGAACGGCCGTATCATTATCGGTGCACGCCAGGCAGACAAGACGGTGGAAATATTCGTCCGGGACTTCGGCAAAGGCATCGATCCCCGTTACCATCAAAGTATCTTCGACCGTTACTTCCGTGTTCCCGGCACAAAAGTACAAGGGAGCGGCCTCGGCCTCGCCATCAGCAAAGACTTCATCGAAGCACACGGCGGCACGATCCGCGTGGAGAGTGAGGTGGGCAAGGGGAGTACGTTTATCATCACCTTTAATGTTTAATCTCGTTTAGAAGTAACAAAAACACTCATGATAACCGGTCGGGAAGATGTCGGATCAGTTAGAACAATTGTATCATCAGCAACCCCAACGCCACCGACACCCCGGTTGCAATCAGTCCCGGCATCATGAACGAATGGTTGAGGATGTATTTGCCGATGTGGGTTGTTCCGGTACGGTCGAAGTTGATAGCGGCTACGACTGTCGGGTAGTTCGGGATGAAGAAGTAGCCGTTTACAGCCGGGAAAAGTGCGATAAGCATATAAGGGGAGATACCGAGGGCGATTCCTAACGGCAGTAATGCACGGATAGTCGCAGCCTGGCTGAACAGCAGGATGGACATCACGAACAGGGCCAGGCCGAACAGCCAGGGCATTTCCGTTACGATATGTTCGATCGAACCTTTCAGTTCGGCCATATTCCCGCCGATGAACGTGTCGCCCATCCAGGCGATACCGAAGATAGCAACTACCGCTTGCATACCGGCGGAGAAGACGGAACCTTGTACGGCCTTTATCCCGTCCGTCCGGGTGATGAGCAGGATCAGGGCGGCGGCCGAAAGCATCAATATCTCGATGATATGCGCCATCTGCATCTGCCGGGTTGCCCCGTCGGCCAACGCGAACACGGGACGCAATGAATCCATCGAACCGAAGAGGACGATCCCGATGGTCGCCATAATGAAGATTACCACCGACAGGAGGGCGGCACGATGGTTCTCGACGCCTTTCGCCACATATTTGTCATTCGTAAACTCTCCGTTGGCGACACGGCGCAGGTATTCCGGATCGTCTGTCAGTTCCTTTCCGACGCGGAGGGAATAGAACGCGCCGGCCAGAACACCGACCAGTGTACAGGGAACGGAAATCATCAGAATGTTCATCAATGAAATATTATATCCCGCCAACATACTGAGCAGAGCCACCGTTGCCGCCGATATCGGACTGGCGGTAATGGCCTGTTGGGAAGCGATAACGGCAATTCCTAACGGGCGTTCGGGACGAATCTTTGTCTCTGTTGCGACTTCCGCGATCACCGGAAGGACGGAATACGCCACGTGCCCCGTTCCGGCAATGAAAGTGAAAACGTATGTAACTAACGGGCTCAATATCGTGATCTTGGAAGGATTCCTGCGTAACAGCTTTTCCGCCCACTTCACCATCAGGTCCAGGCCGCCGGCTGCCTGCATACAACTGGCTGCCGCGATGACCGCTACGATCATAAGCATCACGTCGATAGGTGGGGAAGTCGGTTCCAGTCCGAATACGAAAGTAAGGACTGCCAATCCCAGACCGCCCAATACACCTAATCCGATGCCTCCGAGGCGGGCTCCTATTATAATTGCAATTAAAACGAATAGTAATTGTAACAACATGGCTGTAAAATGCAGATTTAGTTTGTAAAGGTCGCAAATTTAGTTATTTTTGTCCTGCTAAGTACTACAAAAACACTAAATACAGATGAAAAGAATCTATTTCGCAGCTTTAGTTGGGTTGTTCGGGTGTGTGTCGGCAATGACGGCGCAGGTCCGCAGTGAGTTCTTGTTGGAGAAAAACTGGAAGTTCACCCGCGAGGATAACAATGAGTTTATAAAGCCTGCCTTCGACGACAGCAAGTGGCAGTCTGTGACCGTCCCGCACGACTGGGCTATCTATGGCCCTTTCAGTTCCCAGAACGATAAACAGGAGGTGGCGATTGCGCAAGACGGACAGAAGGAAGCGATGGAGCATGCCGGACGTACCGGCGGTCTTCCCTTCGTCGGTGTGGGCTGGTATCGCACCGAGTTCGAGGTTCCGCAGTTCCAGACAGGCAAGCGGGCGACGATCCTGTTCGACGGGGCGATGAGCCATGCCAATGTCTACATCAACGGGCAGAAGGTCGGCTACTGGCCGTATGGTTATAACTCGTTCCATTTCGATATCACGAAATATCTGAAAGCCGGACAGAAGAATACGTTAGCCGTCCGTTTAGAGAACCTGCCGGAGTCTTCCCGCTGGTATCCCGGTGCCGGACTCTATCGCAATGTCCATGTGATCGTGACGGACGACGCCTATATTCCGGTTTGGGGAACTTACGTGACGACTCCCTCGGTAAACGAGAAATTTGCCAAAGTGAACATCCGTACCAAAGTGGTGCTTCCCGAAGGGGCTGATCCTGCTAAATACAGCGTGGAGACCAGCGTCTGGAATCCGAATAAGCAGAAGCTGACGGCTGTCCGCACCTCTCTTGAACAGATGAAATACAACAACGACCAGGCGGAGCAGGAATTTATCATCCAGAGCCCGTCTTTATGGTCACCGGATATGCCGGCCTTGTATTCGGCTGAAACCCGCCTCTATGAAGGTGACCAGCTGAAAGACATCTACACCACTCCGTTCGGTATCCGTTCGATCGAGATTATTCCCGACAAAGGTTTCTTCCTGAATGGCGTGAAGACTGTTTTTAAAGGTGTCTGTAACCATCATGACTTAGGTCCGTTAGGCGCAGCCGTCAACGATGCAGCCATCCGCCGCCAGGTGCGCATCCTGAAAGACATGGGCTGCAACGCGATCCGTACCTCCCATAATATGCCCGCTCCCGAACTGATCCGGGCCTGTGACGAAATGGGTATGATGATTATGGCGGAGAGCTTTGACGAATGGAACGTGGCAAAGTGCAAGAACGGCTACAACCTGCTGTTCGACGAATGGGTGGAGAAAGACCTGGTGAACCTGGTTCATCATTACCGGAATAATCCGAGCGTGGTGATGTGGTGCATCGGCAACGAAGTTCCCAATCAGTGGAACGAAGGAGATTGCAAGATCGCCAAAAGATTACAGGATATCTGCCACCGCGAAGACCCGACTCGTCCGGTAACGCAAGGGATGGATGCCCCGGATGCCGTGGTGAACAATAACTTTGCCGCCGTCATGGATGTGGCCGGTTTCAACTACCGTCCGTTCAGATATAAGGTCAACTACAAGAAGTTGCCGCAGCGGATCATCTTAGGCAGCGAAACGGCCTCGACAGTCAGTTCCCGCGGCGTGTATAAATTCCCGGTGGAACGTAAGGCAATGGCGAAATACGACGATCACCAGAGTTCCGGTTACGACGTGGAACACTGCGGCTGGTCCAACCTGCCGGAAGACGACTTTATCCAGCATGAAGACCTGCCGTATTGCATCGGCGAGTTTGTGTGGACCGGTTTCGACTATCTGGGTGAACCGACTCCGTACTATACGGATTGGCCAAGCCATAGCTCCCTGTTCGGCATCATCGACCTGGCCGGTATTCCAAAGGATCGTTACTTCCTCTACCGCAGCCATTGGAACAAGGTGGAACGTACGCTTCACATCCTGCCTCACTGGACATGGCCCGGACGTGAAGGAGAAGTGACGCCCGTCTTCGTCTATACCAATTATCCCACCGCCGAACTCTTTATCAATGGCAAGAGCCAGGGCAAACGCACGAAAGACCTGAGCGTGGAACTGGACAGCAGCTATACGGAAGCCGCCCAGAAGAGTTTTGAACGACAGAAGCGCTACCGCCTGATGTGGATGGATACCAAATATGAACCGGGAACGCTGAAAGTGGTTGCTTACGACAAGGACGGCAATGCCGTTGCCGAAGAAGAGGTGCACACGGCAGGCAAGCCTCACCACATCGAACTGACAGCCGACCGCAACCGCCTGACGGCCGATGGCAAGGATCTTTCCTTCATCAATGTCCGTGTTGTCGACAAGAACGGCAACCTTTGTCCGGATGCCACCCATAAGGTGAAGTTCAGTGTGCGCGGTGCCGGCACCTATCGTGCGGCTGCCAACGGCGATGCAGCTTCCCTCGAATCTTTCCAGGCCCCGCAAATGTCTCTGTTCAAAGGACAGCTGACCGCTATCGTGCAGACCGAAGAGCAGCCAGGCGTCATCATGTTCGAGGCTTCGGCTCCGGGTGTGAAGAGTGCGAAGATAGAACTGATCAGTGAATAATAAATGAAGATTTATCGGTTCAGTTATGATTCACGTTTCATGCCCATGGAAATCGGATTGCATGGGCATGAAATTCCGAATGGATGGGCATGGATACTTTTTCAATATCCAGGGGCTTATTGTATAAAACGCATTTTTTAGGCCCTAAAAGAGTTCCTAATTCTAACAAATGTTAATCCTCTTTTTAACCGCCAAAAAGGTGCTTTTCACCCTTTTTTGAGCGTTTCCCGCAACTATGACCGTCCTCTTTGCCACTGCGACCGTGCTAATGTGTAGTGCACTCGGCAGCTCGCGAAGATTAGCACGGTCGTAATGGCGATTTGGACGGTCGTAATTGGAAAGAGGACCGTCTTCAGGGCAAAAAAGCCCCTAAATTTCCTTGAGATATTTGGGACGCCGTCCGTTTTATTTTCAAATATTCGATTCTCCGGGAGTTAAGGTTTATCACTTTGCCGGCATTTATGCCTTCCGGCTATTAAATTGTACACTTTCCTGAATGGGCTGCGCACCTCATCTCCTCTGTTGTCAGTTGAGCAGGCTAAAATCATGAAAAAAGTCACTTCAAAATCGATCAACTTTTCGGACGAAATAGAAAAATATCCCGGGAAGGGGGTTATTGTCAGTTTTAACATATTTGAAATATAAAAAAGCCATCTTATTTATGAAATATTTCCCTTTCTGTTTGTAACAATATTCCCGAATACATCAAACTCCACTGTGACCGCCTGTCCGTTGTGGACCACATTGAACTTATAGAAGGCACCGTTGGCGTCTACATACATATAGATGGACTTCACGGTGTCATTCCTATATTCGGAAGTCCTGAATGCGTTCATGATAACGGATGGGACTTCCTGCTTGGAGAGTTTCCAGGTTGTGCTTTCCCAGGTGTATATCTGGGTTAGTTTGACAATCTTCAATACGGTTTTGTCCAATACGGCCAGTTGTACGCCGAAAGTCGTGTTTTCGATATCTAACAGTTCTGCGCCTTGAAATGTCTGTTCCATCAGGTTGGCGACCTTTTCCGGGATGGTGACCGGCTGGTCGGCATCGTCTTTATCGGCTGCGGCTTTGATCAGGTCGCCGTATGCCGTGTAATACAGCGCTGTGTCCTGTTGTCCTTTTTCCACTTCCACTTTGTAGACGGTTCCCATGCCGGCCCGGCCGATCGTATCGGCTTCCTCTATTTTCCAGCCGGCGTATTTTCCTTGCCGGATATCTGCCGTGATGGGGGCGGGCAACTGGTTGAGCGGTAGCTCTGTCTTGATCATCGCCCATACACCTAAGTGGTCGAACCAGGCGGTGTTGTCGAGGGCATTGTTTTTGAATTCGATCACGTAATAATCGTCGTTGACGGTCCATTCCGTGTCGCGAGCATCCGGATATTTGGCATCGAAAGCTTTCAGAATGGTTTCGGGCGGCTCGATGCCGCCGGGTATGTCATGGTCGTGCCTGTCACAGCCGGTAAAGAGCAGGGTGAGACTTGTGAAGAGTGCAAAGATTGAAATTTTAGCGTTCATAATTTATCATTTTAAGTTGTTAGGGGATAAACAAGGGGAAGTAGGGAAAAGTTCTCTCAAAACCGAACACACTGTCCGATATTGAACACTTATTCAGGGAGGATATTTCCACTAAATCAGTTGCTTAGGTTTTTGGCACGGAGTTTGCCCTGTAGATGCCAACCGGACAGTAATGCCGGTAAACGTGAATTAAAACAATACAAAATATGGACAGAGAGATATCAAAAGAAGTACAGAAGAAAGAACAACGCAAGCAGTTTCTCAAAATAGGAGCAGTCGCCGGTGGTCTTATCGTCCTGGTCGTGGTGGTGATCTCCATGCTTCAGACGAGTCTGAAACGGAAGGATCTGAACATTTCGACAGTCGACAAGGGTGTGATCGAAGTATCGGTCAGCGCTTCCGGTAAAGTGATCCCGGCGTTTGAAGAGATTATCAACTCGCCGATCAACTCGCGTATCGTGGAAGTCTACAAGCGTGGCGGTGACTCGGTGGATGTCGGCACGCCTATCCTGAAACTGGATTTGCAGAGCGCCGAAACAGAGTATAAAAAGCAACTGGATGAGGAACAGATGAAGAGTCTGCAACTGCAACAACAGCGTGTAGTGAACCATAACAAGTTGTCGGAAATGGAAATGAACCTGAAAGTCTCCCGCATGGAACTGGACCGTAAGGCCGTGGAACTCCGGAACGAACGCTATTTAGACAGCCTCGGAGCTGGAACGACCGACAAGGTCCGCCAAGTGGAACTCGATTATAACGTGAGCCTTCTTAAACTAAAAGAAGATGAACAGAAGTACACGAACGAACAGGCCCTGACCGAAGCAGACTTGAAAGTAAAGGAACTGGAACTGAATATCTTCCGCAAGAGCCTTGCCGAAACCAAGCGGACCCTGGACGATGCCCAGATCCGTTCGCCCCGCAAAGCGATCCTAACATATGTAAATAACGAGATCGGTTCGCAGATCGGGCAGGGGGCGAAGGTGGCAATCGTTTCCGACTTGTCCCATTTCAAGATCGAGGGTGAGATTGCCGACACCTATGGCGATCGCATTGCCGCAGGCAGTAAAGCGGTCATCAAGATCGGCAGTGACAAGCTGGACGGTACGGTGAGCGACGTCACGCCACTCTCGAAAAACGGAGTGATCTCCTTCACCGTACAGTTGGATGAGGACAACCACAAGCGCTTGCGCTCCGGTTTGAAGACAGATGTCTACGTGATGAACGCTGTGAAAGACGATGTACTCCGCATTGCCAACTCTTCCTATTATGTAGGGAAAGGGGAATACGAACTCTTTGTCGTCAACGGCGATCAGCTGCTCAAACGCAAGGTACAGTTGGGCGACAGCAACTTCGAATACGTGGAAGTGGTCAGCGGCCTGCAGGAAGGCGACCAAGTCGTAGTTTCCGATATGAATGCTTATAAAGACAAGAACAAACTGAAATTAGAATAACATGATTAAGCAATACGTTAAACAAGCTGTTCAGATGCTGAAAGAGAACCGTCTAATCAGCATCATATCCATAGCCGGTACGGCGATCTCCATTGCCATGATAATGGTGGTAGTGCTGGTGTTCCAGATACAGTTTGCCAGCTTTTATCCAGAGAATGACCGCGACAGGATGATGTATGTGGACAGCGGTACGGAAGTTCGGTCGAACGACGGCTGGAACCGCGGTAATATGTCGCCCGAAGCCGTAAAGGAATGCTTCTATTCCCTGAAATTACCCGAAGCAGTCTCCGGATATGCTTCACAGGCGAAACCGCTTTCCATACCGGGCAAACGGATGTATAAGGCCTATGATATCAAATACACAGACCCCGGTTTCTGGAAGATATTCTCTTTCCGCTTCGTGGCAGGCAAGCCTTTTACGCAGGCTGATTTTGATTCGGCTATTCCGCAGGCAGTGGTGTCGACGAGTATCGCGAAGCATCTGTATGGGACGGCCGATGTCGTCGGGAAACCTGTTATCATCGATTTGGCTACTTATACGATTTGCGGCGTGGTGGAAGACGTCAGCCGGGCGGCCGATACGGCCTATGGAAACGTGTGGGTCCCCTATACATCCGATCATATCCTGATGTCGAATGTCTATTCGGAGAATATGTCCGGATGGTTTTCCGTATGCTTGTTGGCAAAGGATAGCCATGATTTCGACGCTATCCGCCAGGAATTGCTCGGACAGACGGCCCGCTACAATGCAACAAAGAAAGATGCACAGATCAACTTCTTCGAGAACCCGATCACCCGTTTTGATGTTGCGATCGGTTCTATCGGGCAACGTAAAGTGAAACTGAAAGACTATCTGATGGAGACAGGCGGCTTGCTGCTGTTTTTGTTGCTCGTCCCCGCCTTGAACCTGTTGGGCGTGACGCAGTCTTCCGTACAGAAACGGCGTTCGGAGATGGGAGTGCGCAAGGCGTTCGGAGCGACTTTCGGGGTACTTGTCCGCCAGGTGTTGTATGAGAACTGCGTCATAACCCTTTTGGGAGGTGTTTTAGGGCTGGCTTTGTCGCTGTCGTTCCTGCCGCTTTGTAAAGACTTCCTGTTGAAGGACAGCGGAACGTTGTTGAGCGGTGACATGATCTTCCAGCCTGCTATTTTCTTACTGGCTCTGTTGTTCAGCCTGCTGATCAATCTGCTTTCGGCCGGTATTCCGGCTGTACAGGTCGCCCGCCAACAGATTGTGACCTCTCTGAAAGATGGAGAAGATAATAGATAAACCATTAATACGATAAGACAATGATTAAGCATATACTGAAAATAATATGGAACCAGCGCAGAAGCAATGTCTGGATCTTTATGGAGTTGCTGTTGGTCGTAGCCATTTTTTGGGTTATGATGGATTCCCTGTTTGTGGATGTTAGTACCTACAAAGCTCCGTTAGGTTTCGATATCACAAATGTATATAAGGTAAACCTCGGGAAGATAAGCCCGGATGTTCCCGGTTACGTTCCGGACGAACTCCACCAGACATCCGACGGGGAAGATTTGATACGTCTGGTTGATAACCTGCGTCAGAACCCCAAGGTGGAAGAGGCCAGTCTTGCTTATGCTGCCTGTCCTTATTCCTGGAATACTTCTTGGAGTTCTCTGATCCAGGCGGAGGCTGATACGACGCAAAAGGCCAATACATTCCAGCGTTTAACGGTGCAGCCTTCCTATTATGATGTCTTTCGGTTTACGGACCAGGAGGGACATCCCTTGCGTCCGATTGTAGAGCAGCATACGGGTGAGCTTGTTATTACTGCTGATATGGAGAAAGACTTTTGGAACGGACAGGCAGGTGCCGGCAGGCAAGTGAAAGTGGGCAGTACTTCCAATGAATCGATAACTGTAGCTGCCGTTTCCACTCCGATCCGGCGGACAGAATATGATAAGAGCGAACCTTGCTTCTATCTCCTGTGGCGCAGCGACAAGGATGTCATTGATGCCGCTGACTGGGCACAGGCCCAGAACATGGAATGCTTCATCCGGATGAAAGACGGTTTCCGTGCGGAAGATATGGAGGCTTTTTTGCAACAGATGAGCGACCGCCTGACCGTGAATAACCTCTATGTCTCCAGCGTAAAGTCACTGCAGGAAATGCGGACCTCTTTCCTGAAACCCCGTACGGACAACCTGACGAAGAAGTCCGTTCTCATCGGTTTCATGCTGGTCAACGTCTTCTTCGGCATCGTCGGAACCTTCTGGCTCCGCACGCAATACCGTCGGGGCGAACTTGGTCTGCGTGCCGCTCTTGGAGCTTCCCGGAGCAAACTGAAGCAGTTTATGAATGTGGAAGGTCTCTGTCTGCTGTCCTTCACCGTGCCATTGGTCCTGATCTTTATTGTCAATATGCTCTACTTCGATATGCCGGATACTTATCGTCAGCCTTATTCCTTGTGGCGTTTCCTGGTTACCTTTGGCGGAACCTGCCTGCTGTTGGCCGGCATGATCTGGGTTGGCATCTGGTTCCCGGCACAGAAGATCGCGAAGATGGATCCGGCAGAATCATTACATTACGAATAAAACACGACGAACATGTTCAAACAATATCTCAAACAAGCCCTTCAGATGCTGAAGGAGAACCGCCTTACCAGCGTGATCTCGATTTTAGGAACGGCCCTCTCTATCGCAATGATACTGGTGGTTGTGCTTCAGTTCCAAATCAGGCTGGTCGGTTTCCGGCGGAGTCGAACCGTGACAGGATGCTCTATATCCTCGGCATACGGGCCGATTCTCAAACCGATCCGAACAACCGTAACTCCACAGCCATGTCGGACGGTGTAGTGAAGGAATGTCTTTATCCCCTTCAGACACCCGAGTCTGTGACTGCTATGGCAAAGGACAGGTCGATCGTTTCCCTGCCGAACCGGCGGTTGTTCGAAGAGTATGTGATCTGCTATACCGATCCCGGATTCTGGAAAGTCTTCGACTTCCACTTCCTCGCCGGCAAGCCCTTTACGGAGGCTGATTTCAGTTCGGGCCTGCCCCGTGCCGTGATCACGAATACGCTGGCCCGCAAACTGTTCGGCTCAGAGGAACCTGTCGGGAAGGAGATCGAGATGGGATATGTTTCTTATACGGTTACAGGCGTGGTGAAAGAGCCTTCGCGGGCGGCAGGTAGTGCTTATTCCGATGTCTGGGTGCCTTATACCAGTAATACCAATTACGTGAATAACCAGTCGTGCGGAGGTGTTTGTGGCAACTTCCAGGCTGTGATCCTGGCGCATAGCTCCGGTGACTTCGATGCTATCCGTGCGGAGATCAAGCAGGCGGTCGCCCGCTATAATGCTGGCGGACGTGACTTTGTGCTGGGAATCAACTACGTTTTCTCCCGTGTGGATGTGGCGTTGGGCTCGAACGACATGAACGGAGGCATACAAGTCGGCTGGCTGGAATACTTGACCCAGAAGGTGCCCTTACTGCTCTTCCTCCTGCTGGTACCGACGTTGAACCTGACGGGTGTCATCCAGTCGTCTGTCCAGAAACGCCGTTCCGAGATGGGGCTTCGCAAAGCTTTCGGGGCGACGAAAGGGCGTCTGCTGACACAGGTATTGTGTGAAAACCTGATTACGACGATGATAGGAGGGATCATCGGGATCATCCTCTCCGTCGTGCTCCTTCATCTTTGCAAGTCGTTCTTGCTGTCCAGAGAGATGGTGATTACGTTCGAGATGCTGTTCAAACCCGCCCTCTTTGCCGCTGCCCTCTTTTTCACTCTGTTGCTCAACCTGCTGAGTGCCGGTCTGCCGGCGATCCGCATAGCCCGGGAACAGATTGTGGATGCCCTAAAAGACAACGATAATTCATAATTCATAATTCATGACCCCATGATCAAACATATACTGAAAATAATGTGGAACCAGCGTCGCACGAACGGCTGGATATTTGCGGAACTGCTGATTGTCGCTGGCGTCCTTTGGGTGATGGTGGATACTTTCTGGGTGGACAACCGCACCTATCATGCACCATTAGGTTTCGACATCGAGAACGTCTGGCGTTTCAAGTTAGGCAAACTGAATGCAAAGGCACCGGGTTATGTCGTCGATTCGCTTTACCATTCGTCCGATCCCGAAGATCTTACACAACTGATGAACCAGATCCGCCAGAACCCCGAGGTCGAGGATGTCTGCGTCACCTTCTACTCCTGTCCCTATTCGAACGGTAACTCCTGGCGTCCCGTCAAGCCGGTGGATGGCGATACCCTCTATGCCAAGACGATGGAGTCATTTCAGATGCGCAACGTTACGCCTGAGTATTTCCGCCTTTTCCGTATCCAAACGAACGACGGTGGGCAGGTCTACGACAAAATTAAGGGCCGCCACAACGCTATCGTGATCACGCCGGAGATGGCAGAAGGTTTCTATCACGGAGCCCCCAACATCGTCGGCCGCCGCGTCTACCATAGCGAGAACGAACAGACTTCCGAGATCGCCGCTGTCTCCACTTCCATCCGGTCGAACGAATACGAACGTCCGGAAGCCAGCTTTTACCAATGTCTCGAAGGAGAAATCTTCAACTCGGTTGTAAGTGGTTTCGGAGCCGAACGGGCCGAGTTCTGCGTCCGCATGAAACGGGCTTACACGCAGGACGAGATGAACCGCTTCCTCGACGGCATGGGCGACCGGCTGACGGTGAACAACCTCTACGTCTACGGTGTCACCCCCATCTCTTACTTTCGTGAAGGCCACCTCGAATATTACGAACGGGAGGCAAGCAACAAGATGTCACTGATGGCTTTTATGTTAGTGAATGTCTTCTTCGGTATCATCGGTACTTTCTGGCTCCGGATGCAGAACCGCAAGGGCGAGATCGGTCTCCGCATGGCGCTGGGTGCCCACCGCATCACGCTCCAGCGCTATATGTACACCGAAGGCCTTTGCCTGTTGGCGCTGACCTTGCCGCTGATCATCATCTTCGCCTTCAATATGGTGTATATGGACCGGCTCGATACGTATCGCCAGCCACTCACCGCAATGCGCTTCCTCGTGACCTTTGGCTTGACTTACCTGCTGATGGCCGCCATGATCTGCATCGGCATCTGGTTCCCCGTCCGCAAGGCGGTCCGGCTGGCGCCGGCGGAGGCGTTGCACTATGAATAAACACTGCAAAAACACTGTAATATGATAAAACAATATCTCAAACAAGCCCTCCGGCTACTCGGGGAAAATAAGCTCCTGAGCGTGATCTCCATTATTGGGACAGCTTTGGCGATCTGCATGGTTATGGTGATCGTGATCTTGTATATAGCAAAGACTGCCGGCTTCCGTCCCGAGGTGAACCGGGACAGGACGTATTATCTTTCCGTTGCCATGTCAGTAGGCAAAGACGACGGACGGCGGCTTTCCTTCGGAAGCATAGGCCTACCGCTTATACGTGAATGTTATTATCCCCTGGAATGTGCAAAAGTGACGACCGCCATTATACGGGACCGCTGGAATAACCAATCCGCACTCAGCATGGACGGTTTGAAGAGCAGCAACGGCAAAGTGATCCAGACCGATCCTGCTTTCTGGAAGCTCTTCTCGTTCGACTTTATCGAAGGTAAGCCATTCACGGAAGCTGATTTCGACAGTGGCATCCGTACGGTAGTCCTGAGCGAGCATGTCGCCCGCGCTCTTTTTGGCAGCGAACAGGCGGTGGGGAAGGAGATGAAACTTAACTTCAATGTTTTCCGCGTCTGCGGAGTGGTGAAAGATGTCTCCCGCTTTGCTAACACGGCATGGGCGGAGATGTGGATTCCCTATACGGCAGGTATGGAGTACAATGCGTATTGGTCTGAAGGCATCAACGGACATTTCAACTGCTGTGTCCTACTGAAAGAAGGTGTTACGGAGGAAGAACTTCGCCGGGAAGTGCAGAGCCGTATTGCAAAATTCAACTCCACCCTTTCCGATTGTAAAGCTGATATCGGATATCAGCCCAATTCGCAGATTGTGGAGTGGCTAAACGGAGGCAACGAAGGGAAGGCGGATATGGCAGGCGCTTTTCTCCGTTACGGCATCATCCTCTTCATCCTGCTTCTGGTACCGGCCTTTAACCTTTCCGGCATCACCCTGTCGAGGATGCGCAAGCGGATAGCCGAGTTGGGTGTGAGGCGTGCCTTCGGTGCGTCGAAAGGCAATATCATCGGGCAAGTCCTGTTCGAGAACCTGGTCTTTACGTTGGTAGGCGGGTTGCTGGGGCTTTGCTTCTCGTACGTTGCCATCTGGCTGCTGCGGGACTGGCTGTTGGTCACATCCCTGGGCGACGCAGGTCTGTCGGGCGGTATGCTTAACGGCTATGTCTTTCTTGCAGCCTTCCTGTTTTGCCTGGTGATGAATCTTATGTCAGCCGGCATTCCGGCCTGGCGGGTGTCGCAGGTGAATATTATAGACTCCATAAACAATTGATGCCTTATGTTAAGAATGATCTTTATACAACTTTGGAATGAGCGCAAGGGTAATGTGCTTATCTTTCTGGAACTGTTAGTCGTCTCCGTCTTCCTCTGGTATATGGTGGATACGTTGTACGTCAATTATAAAGAATATGAAAGGCCGTTGGGCTTTGATATCTCGCATGTCTATCACGTACGGCTGGCAACGGTTCCGCAGAGTAGCGCCGACTATGATACGACCGCCATCCATAGCCATTACGGCGGGGGCGATTTCCTGACGCTTTATGATCGTCTGGCCCATAACCCGTCGGTCGAGAGTGTCTGCTACACCAGCAACAACCATTTCCATTACAGGGGAAGTAACTCTTTCGCCACCTTCAAGAACGACTCCTTGGCCCGTCAAGGTTATTTGCGCCATGTGGACCCCGCCTATTTTCGCGTCTTCCGGGTGAAGACGGCACACGGAGAATCATGGGAAAAGTTGGAACAGGCTTTGCGTGACAACCAGATTGTGGTGACGGGAACCGTTGCCGAAACCTTCTTTGGCGATGCCGGGAAGGCGGAACGGAAGGAGATATGGATCACCGACCAGGGCCGTACCGATAGTATGGCCTATCGCATCGGGGCTGTTTCCGAGCTGCAGCGCTACGCTGATTTCAGCAGTTATGACTATGCTTATTATAAGCCGGTGGGAACGGAGGAGGCTTTCCGCAATTCGAGTGCTGTAGTGGCTGACGTACTGAACCTCTTTATCCGTGTGAAGCCTGCGGCGGACAACAGCCGCTTCGTTGACGACTTCACTCGCGAGATGTCGCAACAGATGCGTCTTGGCAATATTTACCTGAAGGAAGTGATTCCGATGACCTATTACCGGAACGAGTTCCTCCGTTCCTGGGTCGATAATATCCGGATGTACGCCTCCTGCATCCTCTTCTTCCTGCTCAACGTCTTCTTAGGGATTATCGGCACCTTCTGGTTCCGCACCCAGCAGCGTAGCTCGGAGATAGGCCTTCGTATGGCGATGGGAGCTTCGCGCCGCAATATCTTCCGGCATCTCTTCACCGAGGGTTTCGTCCTGTTAGGGATCGCGTTTGTCCCGGCAGCTATCATATTCGCCAACCTGGCGTATATGGAGGTGACGACGCAGACGGATATGCAACTCTCCGCTGCCGCTCGCATCCTGTGGGGCATGGGACTGACGCTCATGATGATCGGCTTAATGGTCGTCATCGGCATGGGCTTCCCCGCCTTCCGCGCCATGCGGATGCAGCCGGCAGACACGTTGCACGATGAATAACACAAAAACGGACAATGTGTTCAATATCGGACACTGTCTTGTTTTGAAAATAATTGATTAATAACAACTTACTTCTTTGGCACGCAATTTGCCTATCGGAGGATATACCGGGTGAACGATTCCGGTTAAACACAGGATATAATAACAACGGTCGGCTTACCCCGCCCAACAAACAATAACGATTATGATTACACTTACAAATCTTGAGAAGATCTACCGGACGAAAGAGATCGAGACGGTAGCTTTGGAAAATGTGAACCTGACAGTCAATAAAGGAGAGTTTCTCAGTATCATGGGCCCCTCCGGTTGTGGTAAATCGACACTGCTGAACATCATCGGCCTGCTGGATTCCCCGACTTCCGGATCTGTCGAGATCGCCGGCACTAACACCGTCAACATGAACGACAAGCAGCTGGCGACATTTCGTAACCAGAAGCTCGGCTTCGTTTTCCAGTCCTTCCACCTGATCAACTCGCTGAACGTACTCGATAACGTCGAGCTTCCGTTGCTCTACCGCAAGGTCAGTGCCAAGGAACGCCGTGCCGCTGCCGAAGCCGTGCTCGAAAAGGTCGGCCTTTCGCACCGTATGCGCCATTTCCCGACGCAGCTCTCCGGTGGTCAATGTCAGCGTGTCGCCATCGCCCGTGCCATTGTCGGCAACCCCGACATCATCCTCGCCGATGAGCCGACCGGTAACCTGGACTCCAAGATGGGAGCCGAAGTCATGGAACTGCTCCACAAACTGAACAAGGAAGACGGCCGCACCATCGTCATGGTAACCCATAACGACGAGCAGGCCAAGCAAACCTCACGCACAGTGCGCTTCTTCGACGGACGGCAAGTGATGTAACTTATAATTCGTAATATGTATAAACAATATCTCAGACAAGCCTGGCAGTTGATGAAGCAGAATCGCTTCTTCAGCGCCGTATATATCATCGGGACGGGACTGGCGATCTCGATGGTCATGGTGATGGCGGTGGTCTACCATATCCGGACAGCCAATATCGCCCCGGAGGTGAACCGTGACCGGATGTGCTACGTGACGAATGTTTCCTTCAACATGAATGACGATAAAGGTCACCTCAACAGCTGTGTCGGTCCCCGCTTCGCAAAAGAGGTTATGTATAACCTGAAGACACCTGAAGCTGTCGCTGTCGCGACTATGACGCAGATGATGCCTTTCACGGTGGGCGATGTCTTCATGCAGGCGCCGGGGCACGATGAGGCGCCGAAAGTCAGCCTCATGGGATGCAACGACCAGTTTTGGAGAGTTTATGCCTTTACGTTTGAGGAGGGGAAACCATTTACGGAGGCCGATTTCCAGTCCGGTCTGCCGCGTGCCGTGCTTACGGAGTCGCTGAGCCGGAAGCTGTTCCGGAAAACGGAGGTGACAGGGCAGACGGTGCTGATCAATGATGTGAAATATATTGTGAGCGGAGTCGTGGCGGATGTGTCCGGCGTTGCTTCTGATGTGTGTGCAGATGTGTGGATCCCCTATACTTCGATGGCTGTCATTATGAATAAGATGGCGGATGAGAAGGAAGGGTCGGCTCATATCTTGGTTGCGAATATCCTGCTGCGCGATGCGGACGACATAGGTCTCCTTAAAGACGAATTGGCGCAGGAGGTGAAACGTTATAACACGACCTTGACGGAAGGCAGGTGACTTGCAACGATCCTGTCTCTTATGTAGACCAGATGGTCGGCAGCTTGCTCCGGATGGATGTGAAACAGACCTATATGACGCTGTCGATCGTCCTGCTGCTTTTCCTCCTCGTTCCGGCATTGAACTTGTCGGGGCTAAACACGTCGCATATGCAAGACCGTATACCGGAGATCGGTGTCCGCAAGGCGTTCGGCGCACCGCGTGGGACGTTGATGTCGCAGATCTTCGTGGAGAATATGCTGTTGATGCTGCCCGGCGGAGTGGCGGGGCTGCTGTTCTCGTACGTGCTGGTGTTCCTGTTTCGAAATCTCCTGCTGTCGTCCGGCGTCTTTGCGATGCAGATGGGGACGGGCGGGTCGATTTTCCTCTCGGCGGGGATGTTGCTCAACTGGGAAGTTTTTCTCTATGCCTTTGTGGTCTGTCTGGTCTTGAACCTGCTTTCTTCGATGGTTCCTGCCTGGCGGGCGGTGAAGGTGAATATAACAGAGGCACTAAATGCTTAAAATCGGACGATTATGATAAAACATATATTGAAATTGATCTGGTCGCAGTTCCGGAGCAACACGTGGGTGTTGGCGGAGCTCTTGGTGGTGTTCGTGGTGCTGTGGTTCATGACTGACTATTTCCTGATGCAGGGTGTATTGATGCACCGTCCGGTGGGGTATAAGCTCGACAATGTGTATCAGGCGGTCGTTTCGCTCCGTTCGTCGGACAATCCTTCGTTCATCGAGTATGAGGAAGGAAGCGAAGAACCGATGCGTAACCTCGAGCGTATCGTGGAACGCATCCGCCAGCATCCCGATGTGGAGGTGGTCGGGTTGTCCTACTATTCGTTGCCTTATACGCACTCCAATATCGGGAACGGGGTCTGGCGCGATTCCACACGGCTTAATATCCGTTATATGCTGGTTTCGCCCGACTATTTCCGGGTGTTCGGCATCGGTTCGATATCGGGCGGTTCGCCGGAAGAGCTGGGCGCAAAGTTGCCGGGCATGAAGAACACGACGGATATCGTGATTTCAGCCGGCATAGCCGAGACGCTGTTCGGCCGTACGGATGTGATC
Source organism: Parabacteroides sp. AF48-14 (assembly GCF_003477465.1). Taxonomy (NCBI): domain Bacteria; kingdom Pseudomonadati; phylum Bacteroidota; class Bacteroidia; order Bacteroidales; family Tannerellaceae; genus Parabacteroides; species Parabacteroides sp. AF48-14. Next base: position 9,490 of record NZ_QUDI01000033.1, on the reverse strand, counting down.
GGGTCGGAGTTGTATTCCGGTGGCGATTCGGTCCCCAGGCATATTGTGGCGGTGACGGAACCTGTGCGTAATGATGAGTATAGCATCGGTCACCGGCATGTTGCTTTCGGCCTTTTCAGTTTGCCCGAGCTGGCGAGTGAGCGAGGAATGGGGGAAGAGGATTTGACGAATGTGCAAATAACCTTCCGCACCCGTCCGGGCATCGCTTCGGCGGATTATGCCGGGAAGTTCCTCCGGGAGATGAAGCGGCAGCTGATGGCGGGCAACCTCTGGGTGTCGGACATTAGAAGTTATCAGAAGGTCCGTGCCGATTATCTGGCAAACTCGCCGGAGACGGGCAGCCGGAAGTTGTTCTCGGCTCTGGGTGCATTCTTTCTGGTGAATGTTTTCCTGGCGGTGATCGGGACATTCTGGTTCCGGGTGCGCCGCCGACGTAGCGAGTTGGGCTTGCGTATGGCTGTCGGTTCTTCCCGTTCGGGCATTCAAGGGCTGATGGTTGGGGAAGGGCTGTTGTTGCTGACGTTGGCGGCGCTGCCGGCGTTGCTGGTCTGCCTGAATCTGGTTTGGATGGACGTGCTTTCGACAACGGTCATGGCGGCTGGCGTGGGACGTTTCCTTACAGTCAGCTTGCTGACATGGAGCGTTCTGGCGTTCGTTATTTTCCTTGCCACCTGGTATCCTTCGCGTAAGGCGTCACGGCTGGAACCGGCGGAGGCGTTGCACTATGAGTAATAAATAGGACTTTTGACACACTATCATATAAATATCTAATATCAAACAATATGTTGAAAATCTATCTCAAACAAGCCTGGAACCTGATCCGGCAAGAACGTCTCTTCAGCCTGATTTATGTTGTCGGGACGGGGCTGTCCGTGTCGATGGTGATGGTGCTGTCGATTGTCTTCTATATGAGGGTAGCGAATATCTATCCGGAGACGAACCGCGACCGGATTCTGGTCGCCAAGAGCGGGACGTTTAATAGTGAAGGAGGCGGGCAGTCCAGCAGCTCGCTTTCTGAGGGGATGATCGACGCCTGCTTTGGGTCGCTGAAAGGCGTGGAGGCAATCGCATTGATGGCAAGAGAAGACGACGAGTTCCTGGTACAGCCTGAAGGTGATCCTGTGCAGTTGCCGGTGACGGTGAAGTTTGTGAATACGGACTTCTGGCGGGTGTTTCCTTTCCGCTTCCTCGAAGGGAAAGCTTTCACCGAGGCAGATCAGCAGTCGGCTATCCGGACAGCTGTCATCGCCCGGAGCCTGGCGCACCGGCTTTTTGGTGATGAGGAGGCCACGGGCAAGTATATCTCGGTTAACTTCAGGCAATACCGTGTATGCGGCATTGTGCAGGACGCTTCGTTAGTGACGGAGAAGACCTATGCACAGATCTGGTTCCCCTACACGGTGGCCGATGATTATAAGCCGAACGATAGCTGGAACAATACCGGAGTATTGGGTAAATTCAACGCCTACATACTGGCTTCACGTGGCACGAACCTGAAAGCTTTGAAGCAGGAGGCTGAAGAGCGGGTGGAACGCTATGGGAAATCGCTGAAAGGCGGTACGTTCACTGCTTTGGGACAACCGGACTATTATTGGCAGTCTACTTTCCGCTATTGGAGCAACAGCGCTCCGGATTTCGGAAGTCTGCTCCTTCAATACGGGCTGATCGTCTTGATTCTGCTGCTGGTGCCGTCCGTCAGCCTCTCGGGGATGACCGACTCGCGTATGGAGCGGCGGTTGGCCGAGATGGGCGTCAGGCGGGCTTTCGGTGCTCCGACCGGGACGCTGATGGGGCAGATCATCTCGGAAAACTTCCTCTTCACCTTTTTGGGAGGGCTGTTCGGGCTGCTGTTTTCCTATTTGCTGATCTATTTGAGCCGCGACTGGATCTTGCAGCTTGATGCGACCTTTGTCGACGTATTGCCGGAAGGAGCCGATGTGGTCTTTACGCCGGGGATGCTGATGAACTTTCAGGTGTTCGGCATCGCCCTCTTCGTGTGCTTCGTGCTGAACCTGCTTTCTGCGCTGATACCTGCTTGGAGAGCTTCACACCGTCAGATCATTTATTCGTTGAACGCAAAATAGTAGCCTTATGTTGAAACATATATTAAAACAGTTATGGAACCGTAGACGGGCCAACCTCTGGATCGGAGTGGAGTTGTTGCTGGTGTTTTGCCTGCTTTGGTACATTGTGGATTATTTCTTTGTCCTGGAATATAACAAGAGCTTGCCTTCCAACCGCGATCTGAACAACACCTGGCAGGTGAACGTGGCGCTTTTCCCGCCGGAACATCCGGAGTATCAACCGGGTGAAAGCGACTCGACCGCCCTTGAAAACAACTATTACCGCCTGCTCGACCGCATCCGTGATTATAAGGATGTCGAGGAAGTTGCCGTCCTGACGACCTGGAGCACGCCGGGTGGTGGAAGTTATTCCGGTAATTGGCTCCGTAGCCGCCGGGATACGACGCGCGAGGGAAGCGGGCAGGTTCTCACGTTTGATCCGCAGACGGACTTCCTGAAGGTCTTCCGCTATACGACACGGGATGGCAAACCGGTTTCTGTAGCCGACTTCGACTGGTCGGACCCGAAAGCGATCGTGCTTGGCGGCTTGTCGGCCGAGACCTTCTTCCCGGATGGTAATGCCGTCGGGGAGATATTGGAAAGCCCGCGTCAGCCGGATTCCTATAATTACATCGTGAAGGGCGTGATCGGAGATACGAAGCGTTTCGATTACGAACGTCCCCAGCTGACTTTCTACCGGGCCGAGCGGATCAATGCCGATAACATAAAAGACAGAATGGAGATCGCCGTCCGCGCCCGCGAATCCGTGCCGGATGCCCGTTTCCTGCAAGATTTCAAGAATGCGATGAGCCGGGAACTGCGTATCGGCAATTTCTACCTGAAAGGGGTGAAATCTTATAACCGGATCAATAAAGATACGGAGTTCAGTTTCGGAATGACGAGCAGTGTCCGCATCCGAACCGCCATGACGCTCTTTTTCCTGATAAATATCATGCTTTGCGTGATGGGGACGTTCTGGTATCGTATCCGAGTGAGGCGCGAAGAGATCGGCCTGCGCATGGCGATGGGGTCGACGCGTGCCGATATACGCAAGATGCTGTTGTGGGAAGGTATCTGCCTCCTGACGGTGATGATGATCCCGGCTGTGCTGGTCGAGATGCAGTTCGTGTATCTCGGGCTGATCGATACGTTAGGAGGCGGCAATAGTTCGTCGGTGACCTATCTTCCGGACCGGACAGTCCTGCGTTTTATCCTGACCAACTGTTTAACCTGGGTTGTGCTGGCTGTGGCCATTGTGGCTGCAATCTGGCTTCCGGCCGATAAGGCTGCGAAGATGGCGCCGGCAGAAGCCCTGCACTATGAATAGCTTTTTAATAAACACTATTTGTTTTTGTTTAAAAGCCCGGCGCTGCAGTGATTGCAGGACCGGGCTTGTTTCTTTTAGAAAGTCATGGAAGCATATATTCCGAAATGTTTATCGCTTGCTACCGGGCTGATAGATAAATTGTGCTTTTCAGCAAACGGGCGGGTGAAGATATAGGCGCTTCCTGCTCCGAGAGCGGCTCCCGCCACCACATCCCACCAATCATGCTTTTTAGCATACGTCCTGCTCCAGCCTACATACGAAGCGACCGCATAAGCGGGAATACCCCATTTCCAGCCATAACGCCGCTGGATAAACGCTGCCCCCGTAAACGATACCGAAGTGTGCATCGAAGGAAACGAATGGTTGTCGCTGCCGTCCGGGCGCTCTTTCTTGATCAGATATTTCAGGGCATACGTCATACCTATAGTAGAAACTCCTGCCAAAGCGCCTTGCTTCAATCCTTGCCAATCCTGCAACACCAATACGGTGGCCAAGCTTGCCGCCGGCGTTACGAATGCCAGCACATCACCGGATGTACGGACAGCCTTGCGACTTCCGCTTATTTCAACCTCTTGCGCTCTCCCCGATAAACAAACGAATAACACGAAAACCAGGGTGATAATTCGTCTCATTTATAGATATGTTCTTGTTCTTTTTTATTTGCTTTTTTCAAGAATGATGCGGCTGATACGAGCCTGTACCTGCATCAATGTTACGACGTCAACATTTTCAAAGTCGATATCGATGAGTTTGATTTTGTCTTTTCTCATCATTCTCGAGCGTGAAGAATGTCCCATTTCATTTACTAAATCATCGATCATTTCTTTGATTTTTTCTGCCCTTTTCGGATAATTTACTGTGCGTGCCATAATCTCCTGTTTTAATATTTTGTTAATAATGGCACAAATATAAACAAAGAGAATTGTAAAACAATGAAATAACGGATTATTATTTTAAATAGCCGGTAAAACACCGAGTTTAGGGAGAAAAATAATAAATCCGACTATTGCGGCAGCTATCGCTATAATTAAAACAGCTCCGGCTGCGAGGTCTTTGGTGTTTTTTATGGCCTCGTTGTATTCGGGCGAGACCAAATCGGCAAGCGATTCTATGGCGGAATTGACTGCTTCTGCCGACAATACGGCTCCAATAACGATGATAACAGCTATCCATTCAGCTTCGGATAAACCGAAGAAAAAGCCTGCTATAACTACACAAATAGCAGCAAAACAGTGTATCCATGCGTTCTGTTCTTTTTGTATCAATAAACGGATACCATTAAAAGCGTACCGGAAACTGGCCAGTCGTTTACGAAAAGTGAAGCCGCTGTTTTTCATCTTATTTATTGTTTTTGAGAGATTGTCGCAAAGATATGAATAATACTTCAAAAACGGACACAGTGTTCATTTTCGGACACTGATATTTATTATACAATGCAGATAATCAGTTGTATATCTTTTTGGCATAGCTTTTGCCAGAAGAATGGCAAAACATTTATTACGATGAAAAAGATCTATATAGCCATTCTTTATTTCCTGTTGCCGGGCATCGGGCTGCAGGCGCAGGAACAAGATACGATCAGGCTGACCCTGAAAGAGGCGATCAACCTGGCGCAGCTGCAGTCAGTCGATGCGGCGGTTGCCCTCAACGAACTGAAGACGGCCTATTGGGAATACCGTACGCACGTCGCTGACCAGTTGCCGGAAATTAACTTCAAGGGGACATTGCCTTCTTACAGTAAGCAATATTCCAAATACCAGCAGTCCGACGGTTCGTACACCTTTGTGCAGAACAACGCGCTCGGGCTGAACGGCGAGATTTCGATCGACCAGAATATCGCGTTGACCGGCGGTAAGATATCGCTCAACTCTTCTCTCGATTTCAACCGCCAGTTAGGCCATGGCGCCTTCAACGAATATATGAGCGTGCCTGTCGGGCTGACCCTGACGCAGCCGATATTCGGCGTGAACGACCAGAAATGGAAACGCCGCATTGAGCCTGTCCGCTACCAGGAGGCGAAAGCCGCCTATATCGAGAGCGTGGAGATTGTCACGCTCAACGCGATCGGCTACTTCTTCAATCTGTTGCTGGCCGATGAGAACCTGCAGATCGCCCGCCAGAACCTCGAGAACGCCGACAAGCTCTACGAGATAGCCATCGCCAAGCGCAAGATCGGGCACATCTCCGAAAGCGAGCTGATGCAGTTGAAGCTGTCGGCCCTGCAAATGAAAGGGAAGCTGACGGAAGCCCAGTCCAATCTCAACGCCAATATGTTTCAGCTCCGTGCCTTCTTGGGCTTGAGCGAGCAGGAAGTGATCGAACCGATCCTTCCCGAATCGGCTCCCTCGCTCCGGATGGTCTATCAGGCAGTGTTACAGAAAGCGCAGGAAAATAATTCGTTTGCCAAAAATATACGTCGCCGCCAGTTGGAAGCCGACTATGCCGTCGCCACCGCAAAAGGAAACCGCCGCAGCATCAACCTGTTCGCCTCCATCGGATATACCGGGAAAGACCATACGTTCGATGCCGCCTACAACCGCCTAAAAGGAAACCAGGTGGTCGAAGTCGGCATGACGATCCCGATCCTCGACTGGGGCAAACGCCGGGGGAAAGTGAAGGTCGCCGAGTCCAACCGCGATGTGACTCTTTCCAAGATACGTCAGGAAGAGATCAGTTTCAACCAGGACATCTTCCTGCTGGTCGAGAATTTCAACAACCAGGCAGCCCAGTTGGAGATTGCCCAGGAAGCCGATGCGATCGCCGAGAAACGGTATAAGACCTCCATCGAAACATTCATGATCGGCAAGATTAACATTCTGGACCTGAACGACGCGCAGCAGTCCAAGGATGAAGCCAAGCAAAAGCACATCCAGGAACTCTACGACTATTGGAATTATTACTATAATATCCGTAGCGTTACCCTCTACGATTTCATCAATGACCGCAACCTCGATGCCGATTTCGAAGAGATCGTACGGCGGTAATCGATTTAATTCAGTAAATTTGCAAATATTTACCGGACGCAAACGGGCGCAGATTACGCAGAGGAACGCAGATTTATTTATTCCCTTTTAAAACAATAAATGATCTGCGTTCTTCTGCGTCGTCTGCGAAATCTGCGTCCGGTAATACAAACATAATATAAACAACAATGATCCTAATAGTAGACGATGATTCTGCCGTTCGTTCTTCGCTGACCTTCCTGTTGAAACGGGCCGGATTCGAGCCGGAAGCCGTTCCGGGTCCGGAGGAAGCCTTGGCTGTCGTGCGTCAGACAGCTCCGCAGCTTATCCTGATGGATATGAACTTTACGTTGACTACCACCGGTGAGGAAGGCATACAACTATTGAAGCAGGTGAAAATCTTTCGGCCCGACGTCCCTGTGATCCTGATGACGGCATGGGGCTCCATCTCGCTTGCCGTGCAAGGGATGCAGGCCGGCGCCTTCGATTTTGTGACCAAACCTTGGAACAACCTCGTTTTACTGAAATCCATCCGGACGGCGCTCGAGCTGAGCGAGCAGAAGAAGGAGCAGGAAACGCCCCTGAACCGCCTGGATGCCGACAATAAATTCCATTTCGACAAGATAATCGGCCAGAGCGCCCCGCTGATGGAAGTGTTGGGGACTGTTTCGCGCATCGCCCCGACAACCGCCTCCGTCCTGATCACGGGAGAGAGCGGGACCGGAAAGGAGCTGATTGCCGAAGCGATCCATGCCAACAGCCCCCGTGCGAAAGAACCCTTCGTGAAAGTCAACCTCGGCGGCCTGTCGCAGAGCCTTTTCGAGAGCGAGATGTTCGGCCACAAGAAAGGTGCCTTTACGGATGCCTATATTGACCGCACCGGACGTTTCGAGATGGCCAATAAAGGAACGATCTTCCTCGACGAGATCGGTGACCTCGAATTATCTTGCCAGGTGAAGCTCCTGCGTGTTCTGCAAGACCAGACGTTTGAAGTATTGGGCGACAGCCGCCCCCGCAAAGTCGATATCCGGGTAGTCAGCGCTACGAACTGTAACCTGCGCGAGATGGTTGCCCAGCGTGCCTTCCGCGAAGACCTGTTCTACCGCATCAACCTGATCACTATTCACCTGCCTGCCCTGCGCGAGCGTAAAGACGACATTCCGCTGCTGGCCCGCTATTTTGCCGACAAGCAGTCCGAGATGAACGGCTTGCCCGCCGTCCGCTTCTCGTCCGAAGCATTGACGTTCCTGCAGAAACAACCCTATCCGGGAAATATCCGCGAGCTGAAAAACCTGGTCGAGCGCACGATATTAGTGTCCGGCAAAGCCGTCCTCGAAGTCTCCGATTTCGAGAGCCAATGCCTGCACGCGCCCTCGCTGCAGGCGACACCCTCCGCGCCGTCGCTCGAAGGGCTGACGCTCGATGAGCTGGAAAAGCAGACCATTCTTCAAGCTCTCCGGACGCATGCCGGCAACCTCTCGCACGTTGCGACCGCCCTCGGTATCAGTCGTGCCGCCCTCTACCGGCGTCTCGAAAAGTATGATATACCCATTGACAAATAATCCCGAAAGCGCATGAGGATAAAAGGACTGTTCTGGATCTTGACCGTGTTGCTGCTCTCAGTGCTGGCGATACTCACTTGGCATGCCTTCTATTCCGATTCGTCCAAGATGTTTTTCATTGTGGAAGGCGTTGTCGTGCTGACGATTATCTATTTGGCTGTTTTCTACAGCCGCATCATCAAACCCCTCCATATCATCGGTAACGGTATGGAGCTGCTGAAAGAGCAGGACTTCAGTTCCCGTCTGAGTCGTGTCGGGCAGACAGAGGCGGACCGCATCGTCGACATCTTCAATAAGATGATGGAACAGCTGAAAAACGAGCGCCTGCACCTCCGCGAGCAGAACCACTTCCTCGACCTGCTGATCAACGCCTCTCCGATGGGCGTGATCATGCTCAACCTGGACAAGGAGCTTCTCTCCGCCAACCCGGCAGCCCGCAAGATGTTCGGTGTTTCCGCGTTGTCCGATCTCGCCGGGTGCCGGTTGTCGGAAATCGACTCTCCGCTCGCGTCAGAGTTGGAGCGGATTCCGCTGTACGATTCGCAGACCGTCCGCCTGAACGATGCCAACATATATAAATGTACGCATTCATCGTTTGTAGACCGCGGCTTCCACCATTCCTTCTACCTGGTCGAGATCTTGACGCAGGAAGTCTTCAAGGCCGAGAAGAAAGCCTACGAGAAGGTGATCCGGATGATCGCGCACGAGGTGAACAACACGACGGCGGGCATCACTTCGACTCTCGACACGCTCGAGTCCACCTTTAGCGAGATGCAAGACACGGAAGACATCTGCGAGGTGCTGCGTGTCTCGATCGAACGTTGCTACAGCATGAGCCATTTCATCACCAACTTTGCCGACGTTGTGCGCATCCCCGAGCCACAGACCAAGAGGCAGCCGTTGAACGCGGTTGTTTTCTCCTGCAAGCGCTTTATGGAGACGATCTGTCAGAACCGTGATATCCGTATTGTCATGGATTTGTCGCCTGTTTCGCCGATTGTCGACTTGGACAATTCGCTTTTCGAGCAAGTGCTTGTCAACATCATCAAGAACGCCGCCGAATCGATCGACCACGACGGTCATATCTACATCCGTACGTCGCATAATCCCGTCTGCTTAGAAATCGCCGACACCGGTAAAGGCATCGACAAAGCGACGGAAGCGAAGTTGTTCAGCCCCTTCTTTTCGACCAAACGTGGCGGCCAAGGCATTGGTCTTATCTTCATCCGCGAAGTCCTCCAAAAACACAACTGCACCTTCTCCCTCCGAACGTATGCGGACGGACTGACGAGGTTTAGGATTGTGTTTGAGTGATGTTTTTCTGTTTGTTGTGTGGTTTGCTTTCAATCTATTATCTTTGGCATACTGAAAACAACTAAAAGGTAAGACGGCTCTTTCTGATAATGTTGTGATTTGCTTTCAATCTATTATCTTTGACATACTGAAAACAACAAGCAAACGAAGTAGTTATGACACAGACCGGTTGTGATTTGCTTTCAATCTATTATCTTTGACATACTGAAAACAACAGTGAAACGTTTGGTTACAGCTGTTGTCAAGTTGTGATTTGCTTTC